>JAGXHX010000039.1 GCA_024635955.1 Bacillota bacterium | reverse complement strand
TCAATCACACAAGTTTTACAACAACCAAATTTCTTTATACTCCTAAAACATGGAGCCATAATATGCATTCCATTCTCATCACCAATTTCTACAATATTTTTATTGGGATCTGATACTAAGATTTCTTTATCATCAATATAAATTATCATAAATACTCCTTTATCAATACAAATTATATTTCATTATCTTAATTACAAGTCTATCATTATAATTAATCAAAATCACCTATATGCATTTATAAATATTTGTTTATATTAGGCTTCCTTAATTAAATAATACAGTACCACTATCGGAAAAAGAATAATGTAAAAAATTATTCTGAAGAAAGTACTCATTATAACCATCCTCCTTTTTGCAAAGGTTCTTGCAATCTTTTTATATTTTTTGCCACCAATTATCAAACACTTACTTTTTCATTCAAGGGCTTTATTATATTTAAATCTAACACTTTCACAGTACAATAAAACTCCCTTTAGCATAATTTAACCAAAAAAATAAGGGAGCCGAAGCTCCCCTTTCAAATTAAAACTTTGTTATCATATTTTAAATTAATCCAGTCGATCTCCTATAATTTACTTATAGAGATTTGATGAATCCCTATCCCTCATTATTTATTATGCTTTTCTTTCCTAATCTCCATTCTTTGTATTCCAAAACATCATCACGAACTAACTTATAAGCGAAAGCTAAAACTGCCGCATCGTCTAGATAGCCAATTACGGGAATAGCATCTGGTATAAGATCAATCGGACTAAGTAGGTATATCAATGCACCTACTATCGCAATTATGGATCCAATTGGGATATCGGTATATTCTTTTTGTGCATAAGCTTTTACTAAGGATATTAATACTGGAACATCAGATAAATACTCTCCCACTAAAGGAATTTTTGATAATTTTCTTTCTAGACGTTCTAAAAAATGCTCTAGTTTCTTTTTATCTTTCAATAAGGCCTCAGCTTTAGCATTATTCTTTTTAATTTCTTTTGAAATATTCTCATCGTTTAGTATTTCTTCAATGTCTCCCTTGAATTCATTATCCTTATTAGTTCCTCCTCTAAGTGGTTTGATTTAATCTACCTTGAATTTAGAACTAGCGAGATTACAGCAAGGACTAATAAGTTCTATTTAAATAATCTAAGGCTTCACGTTTTTCCTTACATCGGTCATTTAGAGATGGACCAAATTATAGTATTCAAGATATTAAAAAGATTCTCTTAGAGGCGGAGAATTCAGGCTTACACAAAAGGTATTAGGAAGGTTTCGGTATCAGTTGATTTAATAGAAAAAATTAGGAAAATGAAGCATACTAAAGAATTCCTATTTCCAACTAAGCAACTACCATATATTAAGCCAAGCGAGATTACTCATAAGTTTACTAGGATTGTTAGAAAGCTCGGTATTAAGGATGTAACTTTCCACTCTCTTATGCACACTCATGCAACTATGTTAGTTGCATCTAACATCCATCCAATGCAATTTGTATAAGTTTAGGTCATAGTGAGCCAGGTTTTTCTTTAAAGTTTACATAAACATTACTGATATTTTATAGAATGATATTGCAGAGTTGGAATTGTTGGGGATAGGGTAGTATATACTAAAACAAAGATTCCCTGACAACATTAATCGTCAGGGAATTTAATTTTGCAGTGGTTTAAAATTGTTATTTTTCAAGATTAGACTAATAAATTAGTGTATATCTATAAATTATAACTAATCCATAATTCTAACGCATCTTTTCTTTTGGAAACTACAGGTATTCCTAATGATATTATATGGCTACTTGTAGAATCTGTAATTTTCACTGCCACTACTGGCTTGCCTATACTTTTTGCAAATTTGATTTCGTCAAGTGACATTCCAGTATTATTAGATGACCGATTCGAACATATAACAACGCTAGAGTATTTTATTTGCTTTTGAATCTGTGGGTCAACATTGTATCTCCTATCAACACTATCAAATGGTGAACTATTTGGTACAGAATAATCTCTAATACAAAATTTTGTGCGATCCAATAAAGCACTAATATCAGTATAATCATTGTTGTTCCAGCGATGTGGTATAAATACATTAATTTTCATTCTTTTCCTCCTTTTATGATTCTAAAATCTAGTATCTTTTGATAATTTCCAGTAATGTAATCCAAGAGCTGTCAATTTGCACGCCTTACTCTTCATAGCAGCAAAATACATGTGCTCTTCGTCTATGGGTTCTACAAGCCCCACACTTTCAAATAGCTGAAGTTCTTTAAAAATTTTCACGTTATCTTGATTCGCAAATGGTTCTATCACTTCATTCTCATATTCCAGACTATTTGTAAATTCAAATGATGGATTTAGTTTAAACTCATCACTTGGTGACTCAAAATATTGTCCTAGTTTTCGCAGAATTTCTTTAGGTACTCTAGGTTCTATATTACGTACCGAAATGAAATGTGAAATATTAGTCTTGAAAATCGGCCGTTGTTGCCAGACACCTAGAGATTGATCAATAAATGAATATAGTCCTGCTGGTGTGATTTTCCCGGTTATATCTGCTGCACTCCCTCTTAAACCTTGCAATAATAAACTGGTAAAAAGTCCTTGTCCATTATTTTCCATAGCTAATTCGTCACGTGAACTGGCAGTCATAATAGTCACACCTTCACCAAGTGTTGATTCATTACTTTGTATAATTGGAGATTCACCAAATTTCCCTGAATAACAGCAATCTAATATAATTATTTTGTTCTTACATTTAGATTTATTTGCATATTCTAGTACTTCACTCATCGATACACCTAAATCCTTCCCATTATAATCAGGCGTTACTAGGTGTCCTTTTTCACTTCCGTGGCCCGAAAAATATAACAATGAAGCTTCTGCATCCCCACTAAATAAGGAATCTATAATATCTAAAAACTCGGCTTTTGTCCTAATATTTAGTTTCAAAGAAACATCAAAATTAGGTGCTCCATCTCCATTAGTTTTTAGCAATTCTGCTACTGCACTAGCATCATTCACACAACCTTGTAATGACGCATTTGGATAATCGTCAATTCCTATAATTAATGCTTTTTTCAAAAAATCACCACTTTCTATAAATTTATTTTTATAATCCTCTAATTACCTCTTCATCTAAAATTTCTTTTCTTTGTCTCCAATCGGGCATCAAGGAAGTCATGAAATTATAGAACTGACTATCATGATTACGATAAAGCAAATGTACTATTTCGTGTAATACGACATAATCAATGCAAAATTTTGGAGCTTTGATTAAATCACGGTTCAAAATAATAGTATTCTTATCTTTAACGCAAGAACCCCACCTTGCTTTCATTGTACGAATCATAATACAAGGTTTCTTAACACCATACTTCTCTATTTGTGTAAAAACTCGATTTATACTTTCTTGAAAATTAATTAAAGCCTTTTCATCAAACCATTTATTTACCAAGTTTTCTTTATGCTGATAATCAGACTTATCCTTAACATTAAGTTCGATATAACCTTGTAAATACTTAACTGACTCTTTCTCTACTTCATTAACTTTAAGCCTATATTGCTTACCAAGATACTTAAAAGATTCTCCACTTACATAATTTTTTATTGTGGTAGATTCTGGTTGAACATTCTTGAAATGGCCGAGTTTCTTAATAATCCAAGGTGCTTTTTCCTTAGCAAACTTTAAAATATAATCAACAGGAACCATTTCATTAGCAGTGATAATAACAGACATATTCGGCTTAACGTTAAGATTAATATTTTTGATGTTCTTTCTTATTAGTTCGAATTCAATAATTTTATTCCCGTATTTCACTGTGTACTTTTGCATATTTATCACCTAGTACCTTCTCAGGGCTACAGTTTTTATAGTTTCAATCATTTGGTCAATTTGATTAAATGTTAAATTAGGAAAGTACTTTGTTTTATAGCCATATAAGAGTTCATCTATAGATTTTGAAATAGATTTATGAACATCAGGATTATCATGCCAGTCTACTTTGCTATTTCTTTTAATAATTAAATCAACTTCTTTTGATAGATCAGCCAAGATTTCCTCATAATTATAAATTTCTTTGTTTTCTGCTGCTATAATTGATTCTAAATTGTTTGCAGCAATATCCTTCTCAAAAATTTCCTTTATCACTCCATAAAATGCCTGAGCATTTATATCATTTTTAATTTTTCCTGGATAAGATGTTCCAGTATAACCTTTTCGATAATCCACTTTAACTTCATTCATTCGTTTGAGATAATCAGCATCAGATATTCGTTTTTCTTTATACTCAGCAATAATAGCTTCTATTCTTTCTGAGAATTTTCTATAATATATTGGATTCTCATCCCATTTTTGATTAATGCTCTTTGTCATCCTGGTTCTTATTGCATCTGCTTTTGCCCTTGGTGAAGCAAGTCTTAGTATTTCTTCTTCAAATTCTTCTTCATTCAAGATATCAACTGGAGCAGTTATTTGAATTATATCCTCTGCCGCTATATAAGTATCCATTAAATTTCTCATTTTAACTTCATACTCTTTATAATCTAAAGCATCAGAATATCTATATTTAACAGCAGCTCTAAGCTCTTGATAGAATTTAAGTTCTCGCTTATAATGTAATATTTCATTCTCACCTAAAGCATTATAGACATGTTCTGACTCGAGAGCTATGCCCACATACTTCCCGAACTGATTAAGTTCATCATAGTAGTCATCCCTAATTTCATCATCTTCAAGAGCCAATTCAAGTTCTTCATTATCATTTTTATTTTTTACAGATTTAAAGATTCCAACTAAATTTGAATAGGCTTGTTTTAATAACCCCACAACAGATATAACATCGACTAATGCTCCAGCGATGTCATTACCATCGAAGTTTTCGAGACCAGCACCAGAATAGGTTTTCATAGCTGAATCCAATTGTTCAATGAGACCACGATAATCAACTATTAACCCAAAGTCCTTACCTTCATACAATCTGTTAATTCTAGCAATGGCTTGGAGAAGATTATGTTCTTTCATAGGTTTATCAACATAAAGAACACTTGCTCTTGGAGCATCAAAACCCGTTAGCAGTTTATCAACAACTATAAGAATCTCAACCCCATCTCCATAAACAAACTCATTCTTGATATGTTCTTCATATTTCAGTGGATCTGAGTACCCATCCATTATTTTTTTCCAAAATTTCTGAACTCTATCTTTAGGAGCATCATCAACTTCATCATAACCCTCCCTTTCATCAGGAGGTGAAATTATAACCGCGGTATCAATATCACCATACTCCTCAAATGCTTCATAATATCTTATAGCATCAAACTTTGAATTTGTAGCCAACATGGCTTTTGCATAAGTATTTTTATAAAATTTTGTAAAATGAACATATATATCGTCGGCTATCAATCTTATTCTTTGTTCAGAAGAAGCTATTGCTTCAAAATTACTCCATTTTGATTTCAACTGATTAGCTTGTTTATCATTCAAATTACGTATTATCATATCTAAACGCTTATCAATAGCAGCCCGATTTACGGTTTGTTCAACTAGTCTGCCTTCATAAAGCAAAGGAACTATTGCACCATCGTTGACACCATCTTTTATTGTATATTTGTGAATCATTCTACTTCCGAACTTATTCATTGTACTTTTATCTTTTTTCATAAGTGGTGTTCCTGTAAAGCCCAAATAACAAGCATTTGGAAAAACTTTTTTCATTTTAGTATGAAGTTCTCCATATTGTGTTCTATGAGATTCATCAATTAATACAAATATATTTCTTGATCTTATTGGGTCTTGGTGTTTTACCGCTTTATCAAACTTATGAACTAGAGAAGTTACTATATCAGCACCATCATCATTTATTAAGTCAACAAGATTCTTGCCACTAGTTGCTCTAGCAGCTTTCAATCTAGAATGATTGAAGGTTTGATGAATTTGTCCATCTAACTCAACTCTATCAGTAATAACAAGTACTTTCGGATGCAAATCAGCCATATCTGCTAATATACATCTAGCCAACATGACCATAGTAATAGATTTTCCTGAACCTTGAGTATGCCAGATAACACCTGACTGTCTATTTCCCTTATTATCCTTCTCATTTATTGTTCTCATTATTTCTTTAACGGCAAAATACTGTTGGTATCTTGCTATCTTTTTCACATTTTTATCAAATAAAGTGAAGTATCTTATTAATCCCAAGATTCTTTCAGGATGGAATAAAGCAACTACACTTTTATCTTGAAACGTTGGAATTCGATCAGATACTGCCTGATTAAGTTTGTTCTGAAACCAATTAAACTCACATGACTCCTCATCTTCATTCCATACTGACCAGAATTTTTTAGGTGTATATACTGTTCCATAATTTGTTTGGTTTTTATTTGTGGACATAACAATTTGCACGTATTTAAAAAGTTGAGGTACATAATCTTGTCCTTGATTTCTCAACATTTGGCTGACACCTTGATCAATTGTTATAGATGCTTTTTTACACTCTATGACACCAATAGGTATTCCATTAATAAAAGCAACTATGTCTGGTCTTATTGTCCCTTGTCCATCTTCTTTTTCAACAATAAATTCTTCAACTACATGAAACACATTGTTTTCAGGATGTTCCCAATCAATATAGTTTATATCGAATGATCTAATCCCATCAGTTTCCGATACTTTTTCTGGGTAGCTTCTACCTAAAATAAATGCATCATATATTTTTTCATTTGTTTTTATTAGTCCATCTATTAAATCTTCATCAATGTCCTGCATTGCTTGTTGAATATTTTTTTCTGAAAATCGGTGTTCTTTTCCTTTGTAAATATATTTGTTGATAGCAGATAGTCTATCGTAAAGAATATCTTTTAATACAACATTATACAGATTTCCACGCATGACTTCTGCATCTCTAGGAGAGATTAGATTATACCCAATAGATTCTAGTACTTCTAGTGCTGGTATCTGCGATATATTTAGTTCATCATATTCTTTTGCTCTACTCATTTAAACACCTCATTTTCATTTCATAATACTCATTAGTTAGTAATTAACTCTAACAACACCTGTTAATAAAAGTTGCATTAGTCCCTTTTTTTGTAGCTTAATCATTTCAATTTCTTTTTTTAACAATTCAATTTCTTTATCAGCTAACTCTAACACTTCTACTATTGATGTTTGTTCTTCAACAGAAGGTATAATTAATTCAATGGTTTTCAATGCATCAAATGATAAAGAATCCCTTACACTCCCTTGTAGTAAATTTGGGATTATATTCATAAACGAACTTGACTTTAAAAACTGATATAAATACCCTGGTAAAAGTCTATCTAGACACTCAAATACAACATACATTGGACTAAGTAATCCTACATCAAAGGATTTGAGCAAGTCTATTGATCCTACATTTATTCTTGATGGATTATATGCAAATTGATTTTTTCTAACAATTTTATAATTTGATAAGTCTTTACTAGCAACAACTCTATCAAATTGATCCTTTTGTAATATAAAACCTTGCTTATTGGTGACACTTAAAACTACAGTTTCAATCCCTTTTATATTTCTTTCCTTTGATTCTTTAATATAAAACTTAATTTTTTCCTTTTTCAATTCATTCTCGAAGCCTGGTAATCTCATGTCACCATTTAAAATTTTCTTCATTAAACATAATTTATACTCTAACTTTTCTTCTATTATGCTTGCTTTAAGATCAATAAATTTATCCCAAATCGAAAGAATTTCAATGATTTTTTTTTGTTCATAAATTGGAGGAACGGCTAAGTTTATTTGCTTAATAGTTGAAGAACTTAAACCTTCCATTATTCCTCCTACAGAAAGTCTTTTAATTTGTCTTAATGTACTCGAATACCCCCAAAATGATTGAATAAAAAATTCTGGCATCATAATATTTTCATCCAATTGTAGTCTTAATAAATGAGAATCCATAATACCTCTTTTAATACCTTTTGGAACTGTTGTAACTTTCCCTATTGTTCCCATCATACTCAAGACTATATCTCCAGTTTTCAATTCATTCGATGATAGTTCATTGAATTTCGATTCACTTATAAACCTATCACCTAATTTAAAATTATTGAATATTACATTCTCTTGTCCATATACTTTATATCCTGATTTTGTTAAAATCTCCTTTTTTAGACTACTACCGAAAGGTCCAATTTTTATTGAATTCTTTTCTTTTTTAATGATTTTCCCAATAGACAAACATTTCCAATCATTAGGTATTAATCCAATTTCAGTCATAAAATATTTATCGTTTAATGAACTCTTTTTTATAAAAGTTCTGTTTGTTATACTACTTTTCAATTTAAAGCCCCCTATAATCCAAGATTTTTTAAATGTTTAGCCATTTTTTCTTCAATCTCAGTAATTTCAGCTTTTATTTTTGCAATATTTATATTAAGAATTCCCATATCAACCATTTCTTCTTCAATGAAAGTATCAACATATCGTGGAATATTCAAGTTGTACTCATTTTCCTTTAATTCATCTATAGTTACAACATATGAGAATCTATCAACCGATTCATATTTTTCATAAACATTAAAAATCCTTTGAATATCTATTTCTCTCAGCTTATTCTGATTCTTTTCCTTTTCATAAAAACCTTCTCCTGATGCATTAATAAATAAAATATCATTTCTGCTTCTATTCTGTTTGAATACCAAAACACAAACCGGGATACTTACACCAAAGAATAAGTTAGCAGGAAGGCCAATCACAGCATCAAGTAAGTTCATCTCAATTAATTTACGTCTAATCCTTTCTTCACTACCACCCCTAAAAAGCACACCATGAGGAAGAACAGTAGCCATCCTGCCACCTTCAGCAAGTGAATGAATCATATGCAAAACAAATGCATAATCACCCTTAGATTTAGGAGGCACACCAAAACTAAACCTTTTATATGGATCATTACCTTCTTCCATTTTGAACTCTTTATCTGTTCCCTCACCTGCAAATCCCATAGCCCACTTATCTAATGAAAATGGTGGATTAGCAACAATCACTTGAAATTTCATTAACTTATCGTTTTCCAAATGAAGAGGATTTGAAAGTGTATCACCCCAAGCAATTTTAGCATCGTCAATATTATGAAGAAACATGTTCATACGAGCCAAGGATTGAGTCTGACCATTTCTCTCTTGACCATAAATTTGAGCTTTACCTGAAGGTATCTTTTTAAAAGCCTTAATCAATAGAGAACCAGATCCACAAGTTGGATCATATATACGATCGTTCTCTTCAGGCTTAACTAACCTAGAAAGAAGCTCAGAAACTTCTGAAGGTGTAAAAAACTCTCCACCCTTCTTTCCAGCATCAGAAGCAAAATTAGCTATCATATATTCATAAGCATTTCCAATAACATCCTCTTCTATAAGTCTGGAAGGTCTTAAATCCAAATCCTTAAAATCCTCTAGAAGAGTCTTCAGCATAGCATTTCTTTCTTTTGTATTCCCAAGAACAGCTTCAGAATTAAAATCAATATTTTTGAAAACACCTCTCAACTTAGCTTTGTTTTCTTCTTCCACATGTGACAAAGCTATGTTGATTATTGATCCTATATTAGAAGCATTTCTCTTTTCATATATATAGTCAAATGTTGATATTTCATCTAATACAAATCGCTCATATCCCATTTGTCTTTGAACCATTACTGAATCATTATTATATTTTTCCATATATGCTTCCTTATGTTCCTTATATATATCACTTATATATTTGACAAATAGCATAACCAGAACATAGTCTTTGTATATTGATGAGTCAATTTTACCTCTAAAAGTATCGCATGCTCTCCAAAGAGTTCCATTCACCTCATCCTGTGTATATTTCTTAATTTCCATCTTTCAAACCTCCAATTAAAATTTTATTTAAAACTATTCTGTTATATTGTTTTTTATTTTCTAAAAGATCTTCCATTAATATATTTTCTCTAATCATTAAATCATTTATTTCCACAGCTAATTTTTGATATTTCATTTCTAATAATTTGATTTTATAATCTTTCAGAGAAGATGTTTTTATCATCTGAAGTACTGATCCGCTTGCATCTTTCAAATATTGCTTTTGCATAATATCACTATTTAAGTAAATACAAATATACTTAGTATACACATTTTGATTTTTCGGTCTAAGTATCGCAAAAAGAGAGGTCACTATAATATTCTCTTGATCATCATTTATACATGCTGCTGTAAAAGGTGAGCTAAGCCTAATTACTATATCTCCTTTTTTTGTTAGGTATTTATCATCAATTTCATCAATACTTACAAATTCCTCCAATAGATAATCATCTATGAAGCCTCTGTTATCTAAACTTTTCAGAGTTAAAATCTTATAATTTATACCATCTGTACCTGGCGGTACTTCTTTTCTTTTAGATACTACTCCAGATCCTATATTAAATATTTCACCTAATGTTTTCACCTTATTGCTCCTTTCTATTTATTGGGGATAGTGAGAAATAATCTCACTATCCACCATATTAATCTTTTAATATACTTTCTATATTTTCATACCACTTAGCATTATGTATCACTCTACATTCATGCAAATCATTTTTCAATATTTCTGCTTTAGTCATTTGAGATAATTTCTCCCAATTGCCTCTTATAACATAAGTTGCATTATTTACAGCTACGCTTTCTAATATGAATAGATTCTTTTTGTTAAAACCATGAATAATATAACCAGCAAAACCGCCTTGGCCTATAGCCGTGAAGTCTGTTTCATATTCATTTATTTTTTCATGTCTCTTTTCAACAACTATCCTGTTAGTACCTTTGGCTTTATTTAAGAATTTTTCTATCCTTTGCTTCTGTTCAGCCCAAGGATACTTCCCTTTTGGCAAAACATCCCAATTCAATCTAATTAACTTTTTTGGCATAAATGATTTTATATCATTAGAGAAAATCTCACAAATCCCAAAAACTTCAAGCAATACATTTATGGAGACAATAATATTATTATCATCCTCGTCTAAAATAAACTCTGGTGACATTATCACAAGATTGCCATCAATATCAACAATGGTAAATTCTACAGAAGAAGGAGCAATTAATTCCCTTTGATATCTCTTACGTTGAACTACGATAGATGTAGTAACATCAATTGTAGTTCCCCTACCACTCCATTGCTTATGTGTCCATTCCCTCATCATAGATACAGTTTCTTTTTCTTTGTCTTTGAGTAATATGAAATTACCTATAGAATTGAATTTTGATGCTGATCCATTGTTAGCTGGCAATATAACATGTCCAGCAGATAGATCTTCTCCAAACCCCATTTTCATAGCATCATCAATGCTAAATCCTCTAACACCTACTCTAATTTTTGAACCTTTTTTGAAAGCTGTCAATTTTGACAAACCCTGAACTCTTTTTTGATTAATCAACATTTTTCTTATCATCCTTTCTATTTTTCTTTTATTTGCCGAATAGTGTTTACAATCTCTCCATTCTAAAATAATAAGACAAATAGCCAAAAAATAGTTGAATGATCAAACGTTTATATGTTATAATCAATTATAAACTTGCAGGGCTAACCTGTCGGCTCAAAATAATGTTACAGCATTAGATTGAGCTTTTTTATTACGAAACACTTTTGTTATTTTCAACTTGATACAATTATTTTTTTGCATCTATGTTCCCTATTATGTCATAAGTTTAACATAATGTCAATATTTTATTGTCATTTATTGCAAATAACTATATTTATTTACATAAATGTTAATTATTCAGATGTTAGAGTATGTATTTTTTATTAAAAATCACCAAAAAAATATCTTTTAAGAAAGATAAAATCTAACTAATAATTAAAAACATGATCTTAACTTGAATTATCAATTCTATTAATTATCATTATAAAAGTCATTTCTTGTACTACCATAGATTTTTGAGAATGATTGTTCAGAAATCTTATTCATATCAGTTGGGTTCATTGGAAGCTTTTGAAAGTTCCTCATCTCATCCAACGCTATTTCTAAAATAGATTTCTCTGACATTACATAAACAACATCGAATATGTTGTTACAGTTTACTTGGCACAGTATCATCTCATTTGTATTTTCTCTAAGAAATTCAATGAATTCATTTATTTCATCCTTGTTTGATAGCCATGAAAAAATAAATAATCTATTATCTTTAAACTTTTGAAATCCTGTATTATTTAATTTTTTTATCTTTTCTAAAAATATTGTTATTAAATCATGGGTGTTGCCCCAATGTATATATCCAACAGAATCAAAAAAATGATTATTAAATACCTTTTCACAACTCACCAAATCATTTAATATATTCTTTTTATCATTTTCTGTAAGATTATTATCAGTTTTGCCATATATAGATTGTGCCTTTGATGCTTTTTCACAAACTTCTTGTTTTACTGAGCTTGTAACTTCAACACCAATTCCGTTTTCTTTACAAATAATATCTGGACGTTCACTCAAATATGAGTTGTGAAATTCAAAAGGAAAAAATAGTTGAAGAATTTCCCTAGCTCTTTCTTCTTCAAATTTTTTCCCATATTTTTGTATATACTTTTTCTTTCCAATGTTATCATTCATTTAAACACCCTATTTAATAAATTGTTTTATATATTATATATTTTAACATAATTAGAGCATTTTTATATGTTTTAGTTATACAGAATAATAGTTTATTTTCATTAGAGACTTTTATTGTCTAGTAATACTCAAACCACAAACTACCCAAATAAAAAAGACACCCACCTAAATGTCATATTAACTTTTTTGTTCACTACTTTTGTAATTAATCAATCATAAAAATTATTAATTCCCCTTACGTTTTTGCATCTTATGGGAAGTCCAATAACCTAGACACACAATTTTAATGGCTGGAGGGTGTCATTTAGGGTACATTTAAACAAAAAATAGCATCCCAGAAACTGAGATGCCATACTAGTACCGAAGGGGGTACTTGAACACATACGGTTTACCACTTACGATATTGAATTATGATTTGAATGCCCCATTAGTGATATTTCCTCACCAATAGGGCATTCTTTACTTTCCTATACTAACACATATATGACTATACTCTACAGATCCAGGAGCCAGAAAGGGTGTCATCATAATTTTCCTATCACCCTTTTATATACATATAAGTTCATCATAGTGACAATATAAAAAAACAAACCCATCCATGAACCAGAAATCCTAAAATCTATTTATGATTTTCTTTAGACAACATTCTATATTTCCATATACCTAATATACTAACCCCAACTAAAATAGAAATAAAACCATAATACAATATAGCACTACCACCAGTTTGAGGCAATTCATCACCTGCTATAGGCAATACACTACCTTCATACACATTAGTAACATTCACTTCAGTCCTATTACCAAGCTGAACACTATAATCACCTGTTCCAGTAACACTCCAATCTTCCCCTAATTGAACCTCTGAAACAGTATAGGTT
>JAGXHX010000038.1 GCA_024635955.1 Bacillota bacterium | reverse complement strand
GACTTGAACCGACGATCTCCTGCGTGACAGGCAGGCGTGTTAACCACTACACCACGGGGCCATATAAATTTTTCTCGATAAAAGTGGTGACCCGTAGGGGAATTGAACCCCTGATACCGCCGTGAAAGGGCGGTGTCTTAACCGCTTGACCAACGGGCCATAATAATCTGCCAAAATTTAAAAAATGGTCGGGGCGGAGGGATTTGAACCCCCGGCCCTCTGGTCCCAAACCAGATGCGCTACCAAGCTGCGCTACGCCCCGAACCTTGAACGCAAGAATAATTATATCATAATGGGACATATTGTCAATCCATTTTGTTTAAATAATCCAAAAAATAATAATTTATTTTTTCCTTATCAATTTGCGTGTTAAAAGGCATTCTTAAAAGTTCTTCATGCCTCTTAAACCAGGTTATTTGACGCTTAGCATACCTTCTACTGGATTGTTTAATCAATTCTATAGATCGTTCTAAATTGAAATTTCCTTTTAAATATTCAACAATTTCCTTGTAACCTATAGTCTTCATAGGTGGAGAATTTTCGCTTATACCCCAATCTAATAAAGTTTGCACTTCATCTATCAAACCAATATCAATCATTTTGTCAACTCTATTATTTATTCTATCATATAAAATCTGTCGGTCAACATCCAAATATATTCCTACTAAATCATCTCTTAACCCTTTGGTTTCAGTTTTTTGAATTGATATTCCATCTTGATGCACATAATAAAAAACCAAAGCCCTAATAATTCTAGAGGAATGATTAGGATTAATTATTTTTGCACTTTCTTTATCAACATCTAATAATCGTTGATATAAATAAGCAACACCCTTTTCTTTTAATATTTTCAAAAACTCTGTCCTTAATTCTTTTTCTTTCTCTTTACACCCTTCATTAAAAGTATATTGATATGCAAAAGCTCTATAGTACAAGCCAGTTCCTCCGACTATTATAGGCTGTCTTTTAAGTTTTAATATTTCATCTATTGCAGCCTGAGCTCTAGAAACAAATTCACCTGCCGTAAATTCCTCGTTGCCATTTTTTATATTTAGCAAATAATGAGGTATCCCCTCCATTTCTTCGGAAGTTACTTTTCCTGAACCAATATCAAAGCCCTTATAAACTTGTACAGAATCACATGATATTATCGAACCTGAACATGCCTTAGCTAATTTTATGGCTAAGACACTTTTGCCTGATCCTGTTGGTCCAACTATAGCAAAGATCATTATTTACTCCTTAAAAACATTTTTTCTAAATTAAAATGATTAAATTCAATTATTGTTGGTCTTCCGTGTGGACATGTATAGGGAAATTCACATTCACCAAGCATTTCTACCAATCCTTTTAATTCATTAATATTAAGAAAGTTGCCAGCTTTTACCGAACGTGAACAAGCTGCTTTTTCTAACATTAAATCTATGACTTTTTCTGAATCATCATTATTAAACGAGTCTATTAATTCCAAAATAAAATCATTAGAAGCTTCTTCTCCAATTATATTAAGTGGTAACCCTCTTATCAAAAAAGAATCATCTCCAAAACTTTCTAACAAGACTCCATAAGTAAAAATCTTTTCAATATTCTCTATAACTCTAATATAATCAGTCTTTTTCAAGGTTAATAAATAGGGTTCAAGCAACATTTGGCTTTTAAATCCAGTTTCTTTAAACTGTTTAACCGCTGTTTCATAATTTACTCTTTCATGAGCAGCATGTTGATCAATTATATATAAAATATCATTCATCCTAGCTATGATATATGTGTTTTTTATTGTGCCCATTATTTCCATTTGTCTAAAAATATTATCGTTTTTTATATTTTCATTAAAACTAATTTGTTCTTCTTTTACTAATTCTCTGTCAATAGATTTCTTATCTATTGATGTTTTATGTGTTATTACTGCATTTGTATTCTCTCTTGTAACCTGTTTATTCAAAGATAACAACAAAGATGATACAGAACTAGTTATAAGATCATGAATCAACTTTTCCTGATCTATCTTTACTTCCATTTTCCTTGGATGAATATTCACCTCAACTAAATATTGTGGTATGTCTAAATATACTATCCCTATCGGATATTTATTAATAGGCAGTCTATTTTTGTAGGCAGCTTCAAATGCCTTTGATAATTCTTTATTTATTACATATCTTGAATTTATAAAGAATATTATATGATCTTTAGTCCCTCTATATACATTGTAATTACCAGCAAGGCCCCATACTCTAAAACCGTTTTTTACAACATCAAATGGAAGCATTTCACTTCCCACATCAAATGAAAATACTTGTGATGCAATTTCTTTGATATTACCATTACCTCGGGTTTTAAAATTTTGTTTTCCATCTAATTTCAAACTAAATGCTATGTCTGGTCTTGAAATAGCTAGTTTCTCTACAATATCTATAATATCTCTAGTCTCACTTAAGGCACTTCTTAAAAATTTTTGTCTTACCGGTGTATTATAAAAAAGATTTTTAACTTTTATACTGGTACCAACATTAATAGAGTCAGCTTTTCTACTATTTACAGATCCCTCTCTAATTTCTAAAGTTAAGCCGTATTCATAATCAGCAGTTCTGGAGGAAATTTGAATTTTGCTAACAGAACTAATACTTGCTAAAGCTTCACCTCTAAAACCCATTGTTCTCAATGAATAAAGATCTTCAATAGTTTGTAATTTACTTGTCCCATAACGTAAAAAAGCTTTTTCAATATTTCCTGCATCTATACCATACCCATTATCAACAACTTTTATTTCTTTCAAACCTGCCTCTAGAATACTTATTGTAATCCGACTTGCTCCTGCATCTATACTATTTTCAACCAGTTCTTTAACAACTGATGAAGGTTGTTCTATAACCTCTCCAGCTGCAATTTGGTTTATTGTATTTCCATCTAAGATTATTATATTATTACTCATCTATACTCACCTTATCTTTTAACTTGTAGATTAACGCTAATGCTTCAAGTGGGGTTAATTCATTAGGATTAACAGTGTTGAGAATATCTTTTATAGGATTTTCCTTTTCAATCACCTCTAAACTTAATTGTTTTTCAATATTATTTTTCGGAAATTCGAAATAATTCATTTTTTCTTCTGCTCTTCTTAAAAGATTGTCTGGTAATCCTGCCATTTTTGCTACATGCAGACCATAACTTTTATCAGCTCCACCTGGAACAACTTTTCTAAGAAAGACTATCTGATCTTTATATTCTTGTACAGCCATAGATAAATTAAATGCATTATCAAAATATTTTTCTAAATCAATTAGTTCATGATAATGAGTTGCAAAAACAGTTCTGCTTTTTATTTTTGTCAATAGATACTCACTAACCGCCCAAGCAATGGATAACCCGTCTAATGTGCTTGTTCCGCGTCCTACTTCGTCTAGTATTATCAAACTTCTATTTGTAGCATTTTTTAAAATTGATGCTACTTCATTCATCTCAACCATAAATGTACTTTGTCCACTACTCAAATCATCACTAGCACCAACCCTTGCATATACTTTATCTACAATACCAAATCTTAAGTATTTTGCCGGGATAAAGCTTCCACATTGTGCCATTATTGTTAAAATTGCCAACATTCTGATGAAAGTTGATTTACCAGCCATATTGGGGCCGGTTATAATGGCCAAATTATTGTCACTAATATCAAAATCATTTGACACATAACTTTCAAAATCAATTAATTTCTCTACCATAGGATGACGGCCATCAACAAGCTTAAAACCTTGTCCTACATTGATTTCAGGTTTTATATAATCATTTACTTGAGCTACATAAGCAAAGGATGCTAATACATCAATTTCGCCAATGTTAGCTGCTACTTTTCTCAATTCATTTGTTTGATTTAAGACTTTGCTTCTTATTTCAATAAATAGTTCATACTCTAAAGCTATAAGTTTATCCTTACTATGTATTAAATCATATTCCAGATTTTTCAATTCTTCATTTATAAATCTTTCACCACCTGATATTGTTTGTTTTCTTATGTAGTCAGGTGGGGCAAGATGTGAATTAGTTTTTGTTATTTCCAAATAATAACCAAAAACTTTATTGTAACCTACTTTCAATGATTTTATTCCTAATCTATCTCGTTCTTTTGTTTCAAGTTCTTTGATCAAACACTTGCTTTCATTACTTAGTTTTCTTAAATGGTCAACATCTGGGTTAAAGCCATTCTTAATAACTCCACCTTCTTTTATAGTAAAAGGTGGTTCTTCATTGATTGATAATTCTAAAAAATCAATTAGATTTGAGCTATCCTTAAGATTGTTTATATATCTTTTTAGACAATCATCTCCATTTTCTTTCAATAATCTAATGATTTCTTCGATATTTATCAAAGATTTTTTTAAGGCTAGTAAATCTTTGCCGTTACCACTACCATAACTTAATCTTCCTAATATTCTCTCAATATCATATACACCTTTTAATGCTTCTCTTATAGAGTGATTAAAATATACATCTTGATATTGTAGTTCTACTACTTTTTGCCTTATTTCTATTTGCTCTATATCCAACAGTGGTTTTTCAAGCCATTTTTTTAATAATCTACCGCCAAATGCTGTTTTTGTTTTATCTAAAATTGATATAAGAGTATTCTTATTATCACCTGTTCGAATATTCCTGGTTATTTCAAGGTTTTGCCTGCTCCAAGAATCAATGGTCATAAATTGATTTAAAGAGTAATATTCAGCTTTATCAATTATTTGAGTATTACCCTTCTGTGTAAACATTAAGTAGGAGTAAAGTAAATATACACTATCTCTACTTGCTTGAAATCCTAGTATGTCATCATTAAACTCTAATTCAATTTCTAATTCCATATTTACTGAGACATTATTAAAAAATGATGAGTATATAGACCTTTTATCAATTATTTGTTTAATTATTTCATCATTTAATACTACTTCTTTTATATCAAGACGTTCAATTTCATTAAATACAGACTCAATGCTTTCATATTCAGATATTGAAGTAGTCATAAATTCTCCAGTAGTTATATCCGCATAAGAAACACCATAGTAACCATTCTTAAGAACTATTGCACCAATGAAATTATTATTCTTTTCATTAAGACTAATCTCTTCCATTATTGTCCCAGGTGTTATAATTCTAATTACTTCTCTTTTCACAATACCCTTAGTCAGTTTCGGATCCTCTACCTGTTCGCAAATTGCTACCTTTAAGCCTTTGTCAATCAATTTCTTAATATAGGGGTTGGCTGCATGATATGGTATACCGCACATAGGTATTTTTTCTTCTAAGCCAGCATCTCTTCCTGTTAAAGCTATTTCCAAAATTGATGAGGCTTTTTTAGCATCTTCCATAAACATTTCATAAAAATCGCCTAATCGGAAGAACAGTATAGCATCACCATACTGTTCTTTAATCTCTAAATATTGTCTCATCATAGGTGTTAAGCCCATTTTAATCTCCTATTAATTCCCCATATAGTGACCATGTATTATAATCTGTTACTTTAACTTTAACTAACTTTCCTTTCAGATTTATGTCACCAGTAAAGTTTATTACTTTATTTCCACGAGTTCTACCAGTCAGCCTAGCTTTTTCTCCTAAACCTTCTACTAAGAGCTCATATGTTTTACCTAACATTTCCTTATTTCTCTCTAAACTTTTTTTATTTTGTAATTTTAACAAACGATGGAATCTTTCCTTTTTTATGTCTTCAGGAACTTGATTATCCATCTTGGCAGCTCTAGTACCTTCTCTTATAGAATACATAAACATATATGCCTGGTCATAACCTACATTTTCCACAACATCCAAAGTGTCCTGAAAATCCGATTCAGTTTCTCCAGGGAATCCAACAATAATATCAGTTGATATTGTTGCATCTGGCATTACCTTATAAATATATTCTGTTAATGCTAAATAATGTTTTTTTGTATAGCCACGATTCATTTCCTTTATTATCCTATCACTACCTGATTGAAGGGGTAAATGTATTTGGTGACACACATTTTTTGTGTCATTTATTGTGTCTATCAATTCAAAGTCGAAATCTCTTGGATGGGAAGACATAAATCTTAATCTATAATCACCTAATTTATCTAATTCTTTTAATAATAAAGAAAAATTTGTACCATCTTTAAAATCATGCCCATATGAGTTTACATTTTGTCCTAATAGGGTAATTTCTTTAAAGCCTTTAGATAATAAAACTTTAACTTCATCAACAATAAAAGAGATTTCTCTGCTTTTCTCCCTGCCTCTAACATAAGGTACTATACAATAGGAACAAAAATTATTGCAGCCATATATTATATTAACATAAGCTTTTAATTCATCATTTCTTTTTATTGGCATGTTTTCCCAAATAATCATCTCGTCTGCATTCGATATGTTTTTAACTTGATTTTTATCTTCCAAGACTGTTGTCAACATTTTATCAAACTCATTTAAATTATGTGTGCCATAAATAATATCCACTTTTTTAAAACGTTTTTCAATATATTTTGCCACTTCTTCCTGTTGTGTCATACATCCACCAACAGCTATAATCATCTCAGGTCTTTTCGTTTTAATTTTAGATAAAGCTCCAATTCTGCCGATCACCTTGTCTTCAGCTTTGGCTCTAATACAACATGTATGTAAAACAATTAATTGTGCCTCTGAATAACTATCTGCTTTTGTAAAGCCTTTCTTTTCTATTAATCCTCCGAGGGTTTCTGCATCGTGTTCATTCATGGCACAACCCCAAACTTCAATAAAATATTTCAATTTAAAATTAATCCTCCTAAAGATTCTTATTCTCATTTTAACATACGAAATAGATCTTTTTTTATTTATTATTAATTCTATTTCTGATAAATTTTACAAATTCACCTACTAGTACTATTGATAATGAGGTGGCAATTAATTTAATCCACATAGTCAAATCTAAGGGAACAGTTCCAAATGAGGATGCTCCAAATTGGGTAATTAAAAATTGCAGGATAAAGGTACCTAAAAATACAATTAACATTGTTTTATTATTTGCAATATGTTTAAAAATACTAACATTGCCTAATTCTCTGGCATTGAAAGCATTTATTAATTGGAACAGAACAAAAAGAGTAAATACAACTGTAGATTTACTTGCGTCAGCAGCTCCGAGGAAATTATATACTTCTTGTAATATAATAACAATGGACATGAAAACACCAGTTATCACAATATTTGATAGCATTATCCCAGTAACAATACTAGAATTTCTTGATGTAGGTTTATTTTTCATCAAGTCTCCCCTTATTGGTTCTAACCCAAGGGTTAATGCTGGAGGACCATCCATTATCAAGTTTATCCATAATATTTCGACTGCAGTAAAGGGTGCTTTAAACCCGATAAGTATAGTTGTTACAATTACAATTACTGAAGATAAATTTACTGCAAGTTGAAACTGTAGAAATCTTTGAAAATTTTCATAAATTCCTCTGCCCCAATGAATTGCTTTAACAATTGTAGCGAAAGAATCATCTAATAATACAATATCGCTTGCTTCTTTTGAAACTTCAGTTCCAGCAATCCCCATTGCAATCCCAACATCCGAACTTTTTAGTGCTGGAGCATCATTAATTCCATCACCTGTTACAGCAACTACATTCCCTTTTTTCTTTAGCAAATTTACTATTCTAAGTTTTACCAGTGGGGTACTTCTAGCAATAACCTTAATATAATCAATTTTTTCTTCTAGCTCTTTATCAGACATTGCTTCTACAGCTACAGCTTTCAAGACTAAGCTGTTTTTATCAATTATTCCTAACTCTGAAGCTATAGCTTTAGCAGTAACTAGATTGTCACCAGTAAGCATTTTCACACTAATCCCAGCATCTCTACAACTATTTATAGAACCATATACTTCTTTTCTTATAGGATCTTTTATAACCACAAATCCATCAAAAATCATTGCAGATTCAATATCTTTCTCATCATTTTCATAATTATGTGTTTTCGGCAATTCTTTATGAGAAAAACCTATAAGTCTCATTGCTTGACTTTCAAAATAGTGAACTTGTTCTTCAATATTTTTTATTTCCCCTTTAATTCCCTTGATACCTTCTTTAGTCATTACTCTATCACAAAGACTTAAAACTTTTTCTGTGCTGCCTTTAGTAAGTGCAATAAAATCACCATTGATATTTTCAATTGTTGTCATTTTCTTTTTTTCAGATGAAAATGGATAAGTATGAACGATATTTGAATGTTTCCTTATCTGATTATAACTTTCATTGCTTACATTATCGTGCACTACCAATAATGCTCCTTCAGTTGGATTGCCAATAAATTTCATTTCCCCTTTATTATTAAGTTCTAAATGGGCAGACGTATTTATAGCAAAATTCCTAAGAAGATGCCCTGATTTCATATCTTCTGGGTTAATAAAATCACCATCTTCAAAAACTTTAATAACTGTCATTTTATTTTCAGTTAAGGTACCAGTTTTATCAGAACAAATTATATTTACTGCTCCAACGGTTTCACTGGCTACAAGATTTTTAACCAAAGCATTTTCTTTAGCCATTTCATAATATTTATTGCTTGGCTTTCTGCCACAATTTTAGGTAAACCTTCTGGTACAGCAGCTACAATTAGAACTATACTAGTAATGAAAGTTTCTGAAATTGTATCAAAATTAATATTGCCTATTAAATATAATTTTATCACTTGGATTAAAAAAATAAATATTGCTAGTCCTATACCTAAAATACTGATAGCTTTACCAAGTTTTGATAATTTTTCTTGTAGTGGTGTTGTAGTTTTGTCTTGTTTTTTCAGTTCATCAGCTATTTTCCCAAATTCGGTAGAATCTCCAACTTGAGTTACAATGGCTTTGCCTATTCCCGCTGTAATAAATGTTCCACCATATATCATATTAAATCTTTCAGCTAAAGGTGTATGTGCATTTTTAATCATTAAATTTGATTTTTTATTTACAGGATTACTTTCACCAGTTAATGATGATTCATCAACTTGTAAGTTTATACTTTCTAATAATCTTGCATCAACTGGTATTTTATCGCCAGTTTCCACTGAAACTATATCTCCAACTACTAAATCTTTTTGGGCAATTAAGGTAATCACTCCATTTCTATAAGTTTTAATAGCAATATTCTCTTTTATTTTATTTAAAGCTTCAAAAGCTTTTTTCGATCTACCTTCCATGACAATTGTTATAGTAGTAGATAATGCTATTGCAATTAAAATTCCAATAGATTCTACAAACTCTGCATCCTGACCATTAAATAATTTGAATACATTAACACTTATAGTTATAATTGCAGCAATAATTAGAATAAATATCATAGGTTCTAATAAAGCTTCTTTAATTTTTATAAAGATGCTTATAGGTTTTTCCTGGCTAAATGAATTTTCACCATATAAATTCCTAGAATCCAATACGTCTTGATCATTTAATCCCAATTCAATATTACTACCTAATTCTTTTATGATTTTTTCTTGACTATCCAAATAACTTCTCATTTATTCCTCCCAAGTTATATAAAAAAAGACTAATAGCGTAAAAACGCTAAAAGTCTTGTTACCATTAATGGTAGTAAATCCAGATACTAAGTATCGGGTATGTTGTCTTTACTGTTTTAACTACTCCCTTTTAACTCCTTCATATTAACATAAAAGTTGAATTTTTTCAATTTATTTTATATAATAAATGAGGTCTGTTATTTAAATATTTATTAATACTTTAAAAGGCAAATTCAGTTAATATAAATATTATTTCCTCTTTTTCTATTTACAGACAGCCTATTTTGTTATATAATACATAGTGCGTTGATAAATTCGCGGGTGTAGTTCAATGGTAGAATTCCAGCCTTCCAAGCTGGCTGTGTGGGTTCGATCCCCATCACCCGCTCCATCAATTTTGTGCTAGTAGCTCAGCTGGATAGAGCAACGGGTTTCTAATCCGTTGGTCGGGGGTTCGAATCCCTTCTGGCACACCAAGATGAATAAAAAAGACTGTTTTACTTTAGTAGAATAGTCTTTTTTATTTAATTTGCAATAATAATAATTGAACAATAAATATAACTATTTAATTTTATATCTTGTTAATTTTAATTAATACTGATATTCTATTTATATATAAAAGGAGGTATTATGAATAATCGTAAATATACTTTAGGTGAAGAAATATTTAACGCTACTTCTCATGGTGTCGGCGCCATATTAAGCATAATCGCACTAATTTTTATGCTACTATTCTCATCAACAGGATTAGAAGTTGCTTCATCAATGATTTTTGGAACAACACTTATATTACTTTATATATCCTCAACACTTTATCATGCTATAGCCAATGAAAAAGCAAAAAAAGTATTTCAAATATTAGATCATTGCACTATATACTTGTTAATTGCAGGAACTTATACTCCTTATGCACTATTAATAATTGGCGGTAAAGCAGGATGGTTAATATTTACGGTAATATGGTTAAGTGCACTTTTCGGTATTCTATTAAATTCTATTAATTTAATTAAATTCAGAAAACTTTCAATCGCATTATATATAGCAATGGGTTGGGCTATAGCCTTTTATATCCCTCAACTACTAGCCAACTTAGAATTAGGTGGACTGCTACTATTGATTGCAGGAGGATTGCTTTATACATTAGGTATAATTTTTTATATAATTAAAAGCATAAAATATTTCCACTCAGTTTGGCATTTATTTGTTTTGTTTGCAAGTATTTGTCATATATTATCAGTTTTGATATATATCCTATAATTACTTACTAATTTAATATAGCTAAAACATAACGATAAATAGAAAAGACATATGATTAAAATCATATGTCTTTTCTTATATCAGAAATAAAATTATTATTTAATAATTTTTGTTCCACCGTCAGCAACTATAGCATCTCTTAATGAATCAAGAGAAGTTATGATACCTTTACCACCTTTGCTAACGAACTTCATAACAGCCTCAACTTTAGGCCCCATGCTGCCTTTACCGAATTGTCCATCATCAAGATGTTTTTGTGCAGTAATTAAATCAATAGTTTTTAAGTCTTCTTGATTTTCTTTACCAAAATTTATAGCTACATGAGCTACATCAGTTGCTATAACTAAATAGTCAGCATTTAACTCATCAGCTAAAAGACTGCTTGCGAGGTCTTTATCAATAACAGCTTCAACACCTTTTAAAATTCCATCTTCTTCAATAACAGGAATTCCGCCACCACCACAAGTTATTACAATACAACCTGTTTCGATTAAGTCCTTAACTTCATCTAACTCAACTACATCAATTGGCATTGGTGAAGCAACAACTTTTCTCCAACCTCTTCCTGAATCTTCTATCCAGTTTTCCCCTTTGAGAATTCCACCTTGAGCTTCCGCTTCAGTATAGAAGGCACCGACAGGTTTAGTTGGATTTTTAAAAGCAGTATCTTCCTTATCAACAACGACTTGAGTCAATAAAGTAACAACTTTCTTATTAATACCTTGTCTTTTTAGTTCGTTTCTAATATTTTGTTGAATCATATAACCAATTAAACCTTGGCTCATAGCTCCACAAACATATAAAGGCATTGCAGGCACTTGATCTCTTGCAGCTGCATTTTGTAATAAAATATTTCCTACTTGAGGTCCATTACCATGAACTACAACGACTTCATAACCTTCTTTAACTAATTTAACAATATTTTGGCTAGCGTTTAATACGTTATCCATTTGTTCTTCAATAGTACCAGCTTGCTTAGGTTTTAGAATTGCATTTCCACCTAAAGCTACAACAACTTTTTTACTCATAAATCTATCTCCTCTTTTTAAAAAATTCAAAAGGCACACCACTATATGGCAGTATGCCTTCATTCTTATATAGTATAATTATACTTATTTTTATTTTACTTTGCAACTATATACTAACAATTAACAGGTGATGAAATTACCCTTTGGATCTCCCATTAAAAATTTACCATCTCTATATGCTACCATACCTCTTAAAATTGTCATGATTGGATAACCTTTAAGTTTAATTCCATTAAATGTTGTATAGTCTGCAGCTGTATGAATCATATCATTACTTAATACAACTTCTAAATCAGGATCTATAACCACAACATCACCATAACTCCCAACTTTAAGAATACCTTTTTTGGGATATAGACCAAACTTCTTAGCAGGATTAACAGATAATAATTTGCTCATAGCTAAGATATCCAACTTGTTTGCTGATACTGTTTGGTTGTAAATAATAGGTAATAAAGTTTCAGTTCCTGGTATTCCACCATTTGTTTCAAAGAAAGTATTTGCAAAAAATTTTTGATAAGGGCTATAGGCACAATGATCTGTTGTTACAAAATCAAATGTACCTTTCAAAAACTCATCCATCAATTTAAGTCTTTCTTCTTCATTTCTTAATGGTGGTTGCATAACATATAGTTGAGCATCAGTTCTTTTGTAAACCTCGTCATTTAACATCAAATAATGAGGACATGTTTCAGCAGAAATTTTAACACCCCTAGCTTTTGCTTTGCTAATTAATTCACCAGTCAATCCAGAAGAAACATGTACGATGTGAGCACTCAAATCCTCTTTCTCACACATATCTATTATTCTTTCAACTGCATAGTATTCTGCTTTACTTGGTCTACTTACAGCATGAAATTCTACTCCAATCTTATTTTTAGATTTCAAATCATTTACTGCTTCTGCAACAATTTCATTATCTTCCGCATGTATGGTTACTACCATTCCAGCTTCTTTAGCTGTTCTTAAAACATCAAAAATTGTATCATAACCCATAATAAAATCGTAGGTAGTATATAATTTAATACTATTAACTCCGTATGCTCTTAATTCATTAATAGCTTCTAAATCGAAAGGTGTATAACCTGATATTGTCATATGAACACTAAAATCAACGAAATTATGTCCCTTTGCTTCTTTCACCCTATAATCTAGTGATTCTAGCAAACTTAATCCTTCAATAGGTTCTGCATAATCGATTACAGTTGTTACTCCACCGCATAAAGCAGCTCTTGAGCCAGTCTCAAAATTATCAACTGTATATACTTTTCCTATTGCCATTTTATAGTGGACATGGGCATCAATAACTCCTGGTAATACTTGTTTTCCTGTGACATCAATCACAGCATCATCATTTAAAGGAACTATTTTTTCTCCAATTTCTGTAATCAATTCATTGTTAATTTTCAAATCACCAATAACAACTTTATCTTCTAGAACTAAAGTTCCACCTTTTAAAATTATACCCATATATTACCTCCTAATAGCCTATTTGTTTTAAAGCTTTTGCTAATCCTTCTGATGTTGGTTCTACTTTAATAGGTTCCCCAGCAGCTTTAATAGCATTTACAACATCCTTTAAACCATTTCCGGTAACTGCACATACAACTGACTCATCTTTTTTAATAACTCCGTTAGTT
>JAGXHX010000037.1 GCA_024635955.1 Bacillota bacterium | reverse complement strand
CGTGGGCTCGGAGATGTGTATAAGAGACAGAACTATCATTGCGCAGGAATCCATCCTTGTTATTATACAAGGATTCTAAGACTTGTTGGATATCACCTTCTCTCTCAAGTTTTTTTTGCATATAGGCTTCTCCGAAGGCTAATGAGGGATCGGCAATAATGTCTGCCTTAGGTAGTGGTTGATTAAATATCAATTTGAAGCGACATTCACCTTCTCCGTAAACAACTTCTTCTCCATCCCAGAATTTTATAGTACAAGTATCTGTAAATAAGTTCTTAAACATACTTTTATATATAGCTTTATTAAGTTCTCCTGATTTATTTGATTTATTTAATATGGAAAGCATTAATCAATTCTCCCTTCTGTTTCATTGATTATTAATGACATCATAACTATGTTTTACACTAGCAACCAATAAATTAGTTGTCAATATTCAACTATATTATTAACTTTTCAACTTTTTGATGGGAATAACTAATAAACTCTGTTAGCTATTCACAGAGTTGTTCTTGAGTATTATTCATCTTTTTTATCCCTATAGCCATTATCAAATATTAGGTTTTTTCAATTAGTTCAAAAATCCTTTTACTTATTGCATTCTCAAGCAGTAGAGAAAGACCTGTCCCAGATGTTGGATTTTTGGTTATAAAATAAATTTTATTAATGATAATCGAAGACTCGTCTTCACAGCTTTTGTTACTGTTATTTTATCATAATTCTATTATTAAAGCAGAGATAAATCAATATACTTATACATTATTTATCTTATTGATGAAAATAGATTTCATTAAATAATGTAAAATCCAGGTATATTTACATTCATTTCATATGGGTATTAAATATAGTTTTATATTATATTAAAAGTGTTCTCTAACTTTGTAACTATAAAGTAGCCTTCCAGCTAAATTTATGATGTCACTAAGGGTACATTCTCAACAAAAAAAGATATCTCAGGAAACCTGAGATACCCTATTGAGTCAATCTAAACTGTCACATCTTAGTTAATAGTTTCTTTAAAATATTCTTGAATGGCATTGGCAATATAATGAGATGAAAAACCGTCACCATAAGGATTTTCCGCTACGCTCATTGCCTCATATGCCCTTTTACTATCTAGCAGCAATTTTATATTTGAATATATGTCTTCACTATTGGTACCAATAAGCTTTAATGTCCCACATTCCACACCCTCCGGTCTTTCAGTTGTGTTACGAAGTACCAAGACAGGTTTTCCAAGTGAAGGGGCCTCTTCTTGAATACCCCCACTATCCGTCAATATAAGGTAAGATCTAGCCATAAAATTGTGGAAATCTATCACTTCAAGTGGCTCAATAATTTGAATTCTTTCATGACCACGCAATATTTTGTCTGCAATCTCTCGAACAGCAGGATTCATGTGAATTGGATATATTACGCTGACGTCATCATACTCATTTACAATTCGTTTGACAGCTTTAAAAATATCTTCCATTGGTTTGCCCAAGTTTTCTCGACGATGGGCTGTTAACAAGAGAATTCTATTGTTTTTTAGCTGAGCTAAAATTGGGTGGTGATATTCGTCAAAAACAGTGGATTTCAGCACATCAATGGCGGTGTTTCCCGTAATATAAATACCCCTATTTTTGCCTTCATTTCTAAGATTACATGCACTTTGTTCCGTTGGGGCAAAAAACATATCTGAAAGACAATCAACCATTTGTCGATTTGCTTCTTCCGGGAATGGGGAATATTTATTCCATGTTCGTAATCCTGCTTCTACATGTCCTATAATGATTTTTTCATAAAATGCAGCCAATGCACCAACAAAAGAAGTTGTTGTGTCGCCGTGAACCAATACAATGTCCGGTCTTTCTTTCTGAAGAATAGGTGTCAGTAGTTCAAGGGCAGTTCTTGTAATACCATCAAGAGTTTGTCTGTCTTTCATAATATTAAGGTCGTACTTTGGTGTTATGTTAAAAAATGAAAGAACTTGGTCGAGCATTTGTCTTTGCTGAGCGGTTACGCAAACGACACATTCAAATTCCTTGCGTGCTTGTAACTCTTTTACCAATGGCGCCATTTTTATTGCTTCAGGTCTTGTTCCAAACACAAGCAAAGTTTTTATTTTTTTCATTATACTCTCCATACTCTCCAACTATTTTCAATTGTTCTCTGTTTATTTTTCATCCAATATTCCCATTATTTGTAAAATTTCATCAGGAGATTTATCTGTATTTATCGCATTGTTACAAACGAGAATGTATTGTTCAGCATTAATTTTATTAGCATTTAAAAGTTTAAATGCGGTTGTATTCTTAAATTTAGAATTTTCGGTGCTAAACATGATATTAAGTCCTTTTGCAACCACTTCATCGGTGGTTAATGTTGAAGCTATTTTTATTCCTAATCTTTCACGCAGAATAGTTTGTGCATTATCAGGACTTTTTTCACAATAGGCAACAACAAAAATACCGTCAGAAAAAACAATAGGCAATACCATTAATTCTTTCAATAAATCTTTATCAAATTTAGAAGCAAGTGATTGTAGATCATATGTAGAAAAATCTCCCATATTTACAAACTGAATCCCTTTAATATGAGATAATACTTCTAAATGTTGCTTATCTGTGATTATTTTTTTTTGCAATAAATATTCACCAATTTGTATATTTGCCGGTTTATCATTAAGTACTTTTTTTAGTGTTTCAGGAGTGAGTATACCCATCTCAATCAATACATCGCCAAATGTTCTATGATAACGATGCAACACTTTTTTAGGAAGAAAAGTATGATCTGTTTTACTCCAAGCAAAACTTTTCTGTTTTGGCTTAACTTTTTTCTTTCCCTTATTTCCTGATAAACTCTGCATATACGCATTTATGGTAGCGGTTAAGTTGATTACGTTTCCCCAAATAATACGTAAAGGCAATATAGGCGGTAGCAAACAAGCAAAAAACATGCTCTTAAATCCATAGACATTATAGACAGCAACCGACCTAGAAATCTGACGCTCTATCATCAAAATAGTAACAATTAAGCTTAAATACCAAGAAATGGAAAAAAACGGATATATGGGAGTTAGGGGAATAAATAAGGATACGAAAAAATAAACAAGAACAGGATATCCAACAAATACTAATAGATTTCCGACTTTAGCTTTTAAATCCCTATAAAGTGAGTATCTTCCAATGAAACTTAAGCTATTTTTTGCAAAAATATCTTTGAATTCAACTGATTGCATCGTAATCCCCAATATCCAGCGTGTTTTTTGTTTAACCGCTGCTTTAAAGTTTGTAGGAAACATGGAACGAGTGGCAACATAATCAAATTTTATTTTGTTATCAGGTGCAACACGTGGTATTAAATCTAAAACATAATAAATTTTTAAACCTTTTTCAAAAAGTGTTAATGACAGGCGGTAATCCTCTGTTATACTGTCGTTTGGCAATATTTCATCTGTTTCAAAGGTATCAATAGTTTTTCTTGAAAGTGTAAATCCTGTTCCAGCAGAAGGAACAAAGGCACCCGTACTACACCTTCCAACCATAACGTTGAAATGATTTTCTGCAAATTCATCTGCATATGTACCAACAGTCATAGTTTTAAAAAAATTGCTGAATCGTGGCATTTGCATTAACGGGAATACAGGAAACTGTAAACCATCATAATAGTCAATCATGTAGTTTGTTACCAAAAGCTCATATGGATGAACCACATCTTCTGCATCGTGAACTGTTATTGAAGCAAATCTCCATCCATGCAGTTTTTCATATTCTTTAATATTTTTAATAACATAGTTGATATTTTGGGCTTTGGTAGTCGGACCTGGATGAGAATTTATGACCATATGTACATTGGTAAATCTTTTTTCTATTTCTGAAACAATATCCATTGTCTCTTGATCGTTAGGATAAACCCCTACAAAAAGATGGTACATTGATTTTGGATACTGAATTGATGAAATTAGATTTTCTATAACTTCCCCAATTACAGCTGATTCGTTCCATGCGCCAATTGTCATTGCTAATAACTTTGGAGGTGGTGTGCGTAGTTCTTTAAAGTCTAATCGTGTTTTTTTGTATTTTGCACGCTTAGCTAAAGAATAAATATCCCAAATAAAGTCGTCAAACCCCATTGTTAAATATAGTATTACTAGTAATAAGCCTATTACATACAGTATGTTTTCTAACATTTTTATTAACGCCTCCTTTTTAAAATCCAAATTAAAGATTACTCCAAGAAATTTGTGGAGCAACGATAATTGTAAAATAATTTTATAAACTCAACCAAATGCCTTTAATTACTTATATTGTACTATATCTTTTTCAATAAATAAATATATTTTAAAGAAAATATCATAAGAATATTCATCAATATACTTTACTCCCCATACTTACATATACTCAGGGAAAAATGTTTAATTGTTATAACAGGGTAAATAGTATACTATAGAAGAAAATACTTGAATTCTTCTTAAACTAATAGAATTTAAGCTGATAGTAAATATAAATCCAAATTTATAAGGAGGATATGCTAATGAAAAATTATGATTTGGTCGTTATAGGAACCGGAGCGGGTGGAACAGCTGCCGCCTTTAAGTGCCGTAATGCAGGATTGACTGTTGCAGTCATTGATAAAAAAGATTATGGTGGCACTTGTGCTTTACGTGGTTGTGACCCGAAAAAGGTTTTGGTTGGAGCTACGGAAATTATCGATAGAATTGAGAGAATGAAAGGTTTGGGAATTGAAGGAGAAAGTAAAATTAACTGGAAAGATCTTATAAATTTCAAGCGCACTTTTACTGAAAATGTTCCAAAGAACCGTGAGAAAGGGTATCATTCCGCTGGAATTGATACATATCATGGAGTAGCATCATTTATAAATGAAAATGAGATTCTTGTAAATGATACTAAGATCGCATTCAAACATATTATACTGGCAGTTGGGGCCAAACCAATGCCACTCAATATAAAAGGAGAGGAACACATCTATATAAGTGATGATTTTCTCGAGCTTGATATTTTACCTAAAAAAATCGTATTTATCGGAGGAGGTTTTATTTCCTTTGAATTAGCTCATATTGCGGCCCTTAGTGGTTCAGAGGTACATATATTACAACGTAGTGATAGCCCGTTGAAAATGTTCGACCAAGAATTAGTAACTCTATTAATGAAACGCTCTGAAGAACTGGGAATAAAGATTCATCTGAATAACAAACCTACTGAAATTGAAAAAATTAATGACAAGTATCTCATATATGCACAAGAAAATGATCAAGATTTCAAAATTGAATGTGACCGAGTTTTTCATGGTGCCGGCAGAGTTCCTGATGTTGATGATTTAGATTTAGAGAAAGGAAATGTTACGAAAAATAGACATGGAATTGAGGTAAATGAATTTCTCCAAAGTGTCAGTAATTCAAAAGTATATGCTGCTGGGGATGCATCAGGCAGTAAAGGTCTCCCATTAACTCCAATAGCTGGAAAAGAATCCGGTGCAGTAGCTACAAACATATTAAAGGGAAACCAAAAAAAAGTAGACTACTCCGTAATGCCGTCAGTTCTATTTACCCATCCAAAATTAGCAACCATTGGTTTAACTGAAGAAAAAGCGGTAGAAAAGGGTTATGAAGTCAGCGCTAACCAAATAGACACAAAAGATTGGTATACCTATAAAAGAACCAATGAAGCATATGCTATGACGAAAACGGTCGTTGATAAAAAAACAGGAAAGCTTCTAGGAGTAAATATCTTAGGCAGTAATGCAGATGAGCTCATTAATTACTTCGCCTTAATTATGAAATTTGACCTTGCCTATGATGAAGTTAAAGATGTATTATTTGCCTATCCAACATCTGCTTCAGATTTAGGATATTTCCTATAAGTTTTGACTCAGATAATAAAAAATGTATGGGGACTTTAGATAGTCATAAATAAATAAGGAGTAACTTATGAATAAAAAAAAACAAACCTCTATTACTAAAAAAGATGGATTTGTAGAAATTAAATTTTCGAAAGATATGCCAAAAGAAGCAATTGAAAAACAAGTTGGAGAATGTCAGGCAGCAACATGTGATTGTTGTACAACAGAATTCAGAGAAAAGGTAACGAAATTTGATACTTCGGAATTAAGTAGTAATAAAATCAAAGTATACGGGACAATTTCTGAAGATGAAGTGAAAAGTAATGTTTTAAGTTGTGCACCTAAACTAAAGGATAAGCACAATACTGACAAAAAGTAATAGAGAAATCTTAAAATGAACAATTTGAGGAAATCAAATATATAATTTTTCTAAGCCACTTCAATATTGAAGTGGCTTTTGTAGTATCAGAATAATATTAATTATTGATTTTATCGTGTCTATTTAACAAAGATCAGTTCAAAAAGATGAATTTAAATAAAACAGAATATATTTAACGTTTATGATATTATATTATTATATACCAACTAGGAAGGTGGGTAATTTAAATGACATCACTTATAGAACAAGGCATTATATTCGAAAAGGAAGGTCGTTATAAAGAAGCAATTGCCGAATATGAAAAGGCAGCTTTGGAAGAACCGAAGAATATAGGACCACTTATAAAGAAAGCTAATCTTTTAGAAGAGGTTGGAGATTTCGAGAATGCTCTTAAATCTTTTAATGCAGCAATTTTGCTTAATAGTCAGGATACAGAAGCTCTTAGTTTACGAGGTGATGTGCTAGTTTCTCTAAAACGCTATGATGAAGCAATTATTGATTTTTCCAAAGCAATATCTATCAATCACAAGGATATAAATTCATATTATAATCGAGGTTTGGCATATGCAATTATTGACCAAAATGAAAAAGCACTTCAAGATTTAACAACAGCCATTCAATTAGACCCAATGCATGGTGCTGCATACAATAATAGAGGCCTCCTATTTTATAAATTAAGCGATTATCAGTCAGCTATCTTGGATTTTACACAAGCAATTAAAGTTCGTACAGGTTTCGCATGTTCTTTCACTCACAGAGGAAGTGTATATGAAAAATTAGGTAAGACAAAAACTGCTATTGAGGACTATACCCAGGGCTTGAATATTAACCCAACTGACGCAACTGCACTGTTTTTTAGAGGTACTCTGTATTTTTCCTTAAATGAAAATGATAAAGGTCTCAAGGATTTTGAGCTTCTTATAAAGACTGCACCCCATGATAACCATTTTAGGGAGTTAGCATTACAAAAGACTGAAGCTTTAAATACCTAATTTATATTGTTTTGTTTCTAAAAAAATACTTAAAATCAAATAAAAAAGTAGAGATTATTATAATCTCTACTTTTTTTCATATATTTTTTATTTTTGTTATTTATTCTTCTTTGCCAACTTGTGCTGGTTCGACTGATTCGTTATTAGCTATCTCTTCTTCTGTTTCTTCAAGTGTTATCAGTTTAACATGATTAACAACACCATAAACCATTTCCTCATCATCTGTTACAAGTTTTTTATTCAATTTTAAATCTTCATAAGTAATTTGATCACCAGCATCTAATGTGCTTACATCCACTTCTATGTATTCAGGCATCAAATTTATTTCACCGGTAAGGGAAACCTCATGCTTGTATATATTGAATTCCAATTGATTGCTTTTTAATGATTCTTCTCCGCTAAAATATACCGGCACTAAGAGATGCATCTTTTGATCTTTTGCAATAATTTGAACATCGATGTGTAATATTTTATTTGAAAGGGGATCAATTTGTACTTCTTTTACCAAACCAAATTTTTTTGAGCCATCATATTTTACCCAAACCTTTGCATTTGTACCATGCTGAGAGATAAGGTTTTTAATAACCGTTGCATCAAACTTAACTGATGCTGCTCCTTCCAGGCCTTCTCCGTACAATACTCCACGTACGAAACCTTCTTCTTTAAATTTTCCTGATTTTCTAGGGGACTCTAGCGCTTCTATAATAATCTGTTTCATATTTTTCTCCTTCAGCTTTTATCCTGTGTTATCTAATAATTTTCATATAAATAATTATACCTTTTTTCACAAAAAATAACAACTTCCCCTAACTGAATGTTCGTGTTTTTTTGATACTCAGAATTATAATTTTTTTCTTTAAAAAACTTTCTGTAATCCTATATCCATATAAATACTTTAACGGATATTTAAAAGTCCAGAAAAAAGCTATTTTCTTTACAAAGGTAGTTAAACAATCAAGAAATAAACTTAGATTCTTATACAATTTATGACTTAGATAAAAAAGAAGACCTAATCTTAATAACTTATTTATCTTACTTATAAAAGCTTGTAAATTAGGTTGTTCAGGCATATAATAAATGATAAGATAGTGGTCAATCTATTAATAATAATTAGGAGGTAAAATTTATGTTTATTAAAGATTATCTAGAACAAAAAAGAAAAGAAAAGAAACTTAAAAAAGCAAAAGCTGCAGCAATCGCAACAGGTGTTGGTATTGCAACAGGTGTAGCTGCAGGGGTATTATTTGCTCCAAAATCCGGCAAAGAGACTCGTGAAGATATTGCTAAAGGAGCAGAAAAAGCCACTGAAAAAGTGAAAGATACTGTACATAATACAATTGATGAAGTTGCTAAAATGACTGAGGATGTTAAAGAGAAAGCAAAATTAAGGATTGCAGATGCAGCTGAAGCTGTCGAGGTAAAGGCAGAAGATATCAAAGACAAAGCAAAATCAAAAGTTGCCGATGCAGCCGAGGCTGTTGAAGATAAAGCTGAAGAAGTGAAAAAGGATGCTAAGAAATAAGCATTTCGAACAAACTATGAAAGGGGTCACATATGTTTATTAGTTTTAACGATATATTGATTTTTTTGGCCATCGTAATCGGCGTTAGCTTGGTAATTGCGATATTGGTACTTTTGGTTATGGCTCTGGTTCGTTTGAATCAAACAATGAGCAAGGTCAATAAGATACTTAATAATAGTGCAGAAGATATCGAGAAGACAGTAAAAAATCTACCCCATCTTATTGAGAGCGTAGATAAGACTTTAACTAGCGTTGATGAGACCTTAAATGGAGTAAATGGTGCTTTTTTTGAAACCAAGTCAATGAATGATACAGTAACCACTGTCATCAGCATTGTTGAAAGCATTGTTGATATGGTCCTCAACCTTTTCTCAAAAAGGAAATAAAATAAAAGTCGAGAAGAGCTAAACAACAAAAGGAGATATTATATGGGTATATTATCTTGGATTATATTTGGCGCACTGGCTGGATGGATAGCTAGCATTATTATGGGTAAGAACGCATCGATGGGTGCACTTGCTAACATCGTTGTTGGTATTATCGGAGCGTTTATCGGTGGCTTAGTAATGAATCTTATTGGAGGCAATGGTGTCACAGGTTTTAATTTATCAAGTTTTCTGATTGCTTTGCTGGGATCAGTTATCCTGCTTGCGATTGTGAATCTCTTTTCCAATAGAAAAGAAAGTTAATAAAAACCTAGTTGCTATGAATTATAAATGTTCTATATCATTTATACGATTATATGTAAAATAGAATTTTTAACAAAAGACATCCCGTTTAGTTATTAAACGGGATGTCTTTCTTTTATATATTAACTTTACAATCTTTTCATTATATTTGTATTACAATCGATTTAGTTGTAAAGGTCAATGTTGTATCTGCACTTGCTGGATTAATTCCTTCTGCCACAAATCCTTACCAATATAGAAAGACATGTTTTAGTTACAAGAATATTTTTAAATTATTTAAATAAAAATGAAGAACCATGTAGCGTGGAGGCCACAGGTTCTTCAAATTTCGAACACAATCCATAAAGGAATGTATCCTCTATCATTATATCAAACTATGAAGGTGGTGTAAATTGAAATGGCAACAAAAAGAAAATATTTTTGTTATACAGCACTTAATACCATCAATAGATTTCTTTTTAGATACACTAAATAAAAACAGGCAGGCTAGGCAATGGTTTCCTGAAATCATGCGTATTATAAAATTGAGTTTATTATCATACTGGAAGTGATAGTCGTGCTTTTGCAGAATTTTTGTTCACTTTGATTGATTATATTTCCTGTTAGATAGATTTATCAAATAATATAATTTATGGTAGCAAATTATTAAATTGTTAGAATCATTGTATTTACTATAAATTTTTCATTAGAACTGTATAGTTATGACCATTAGCTAGAACATTACCTGAAGCCTTATAACCTAGCTTTTCATAGAGAAATTTTGCTCTAGGATTATTTATATCTGCAAGTATTGATATTACATCATACCCTATTTTTACCGCATTATTTTCTATTACTTCAATAAGAAAAGTAGCATACCCTTTACTACGGTAATTCTTATTTATGGCTATATTATCTATGTAATAAGTACCTTTAGGTGCTTCTTTATCATTTAGTAGCCTATTTTGTATTTCTATATTAATTTGCCATGACAATTTTCGTGAAAGTTCTAAAGTATTGAAGGTAAGGTCATCTATTATATTTTCTGGATATGCTGTAACAACTCCTAAAATATTATCATTTTCTTCAATAACAAGAGCGTACTCGTAACTAAATCTATTCTCTTTATGGGTGATTAACACTGACAGTCTTTCTATTGCTTCATTTTTTGTGATAGTACCAGTAAACTGTTCTGCCAAATTTTCTATTGCCAAATATACTAAAGGAGCAATGAATTTAGCATCTTCTTTTTGAGCCTATCTAATTGATATTGACATAATTGCTTTTCTCCTCTATTATTTTATAACTTGGTTCTTAATTGTAGATTTTAACACTTATATCCTTATCTTTCAACATTATTCTTTCGCATATATAGTGAGCAGCTATCTTCAAAGTAATTTACATTTTTAAATAAAAGAAATATAATATATATAAGAGCTAATAAATATTAAGGAGGAATCAAATGTTGACTCAAGATGAAATTTTAATTCAACGTTGTATTGATTTAGCCATCATATCAGGTAAAAAAGGCTATAATACCTTTGGTGCAGTACTTGTCCATGATGGTCAGATTCTAGAAGAAGGAGAAAATACAGAAGGTATTACTAAAGAAACCTTTGGGCATGCAGAGTTTAACATAGTTCATAATTGTGTAGGCAAATATTCCCTAGACTTTTTATCTGACTGTATTGTTTATACTAGTACTTTCCCTTGTGTTAGGTGTCTTATGGCAGTGGCATCATTAGGAATAAAAAAAATAGTTTATAGTGTATCTAATATGAATTTCAGATTAATTCAACCTTTCAAAACATCACTGATTGACTACCCTACTGTTCTTAAGTCTATGGGAGTAGAAATGGAAATGATTGGTCCTGTACTTGAAGAAGAAGGAATGAAAGTCTATTCCTACCGTTATGGTAAATATCAGCCAATTGATGAAATACTAGAAGAAAGTGCTAAATTAAGAGAAAAACAAAATTAAATCGGATATGGAATATTTGAAGGAGTTGGAATATTAGCTTTTGAAATTAAAAGGAGGAATTATAATGAATATAGTTTATGAAAAAAATACAGATAAGAATCTAAATGATGCAATTAAATCTTTAGAAACTAATTTAAAAGAACATGGTTTTGGAGTATTATGGCAACTTAATTTTAAGGATAAACTAAAAGAAAAAGGATTAGAATTTAAAGAGGATTTTGTGATACTTGAGGTATGTAACCCAAAACAGGCAAAAGAAGTATTGGAGAAAAACATCCACATTGGTTATGTACTCCCTTGTAAAATGGTAGTAAGAAGTGAAAATGATAAAATATATATAGGCATGACAAGTCCAGAAACTTTAATAGGATTATTTGAAAGTCCTGAATTAATAGAAGTTGCAAAAAAGGTTGAAGAATCGCTTAGAGATTCAATTGAATCTTCAATCTAATAAAAATATTAATCACAAAAATCATGAGTATGCAAATACCGAAGAATATAATCATGAACAAGAACATCATGTTAGTTGGTATTTTTAATGAGTATTGAAGTAGCAAGATTAAAAGAGTAGCGTTTAATTTCCTTAATATTTTGAACTTTTTGAATTTCGCTTTCTGTAACATAACGGGCCTTAAAAAGAAGCATAAATGGCCACACCCAAAAGTTGATAAACCATTTTGGCTTTGTCATGAATACTAGGTAAAAAGAACCATCATCTTTTAAAAGGTTTTGAGCTTTATTTATGACTTCTGATGGTAAGTGAATATGAGACATAACCCAGGTACTGATGATTACGTCGTATTTTTCATCAAGGTTATCAAGATTTGTAATATCTTGTTGTTTAAATGTTACTCTATTATTAGCCTTGGATTTATTAATCGCCTGATTCAGCATGTCAGGCGTAAAATCCAGCCCTAAATAATGTTTAAACAAAAGGTTTAATCGTTGAATAGTCTCCATGTTTTTACCAGTACCACAACCCAACTCTAAAATGGATTTCTCCTCACTAACATATTCTTTTAAAAAAATTCGAATTTTTTTTTCTGCTTTAGGTGTACCAAATCTATTCCAGACTTCCTTAAAAGAATCATACCATCTGGCTTCGAAAAATGAATACACTTTTCTTACATCTCTGTTAGACATTTCAAACACCTCCGTAATTAATTTATATCCTAATATAATAATACTTAGCTTCCATATGCATTTTTCATTAGCTTTACAGAACACTATTTATAACTGGTTCAATAGCTACGTCCGTTCCTGCACCAATTCCTTGTGATATTTTATATTATTTATTGTTGGAATGTGGTATTTTCAAGCAATCAAAATAAAAATTTTCTTCATTAAAATATTTCTTAACTTAATAAAAAATATCCAATTATTAGGTGGAAACTTTAATAATTAGTCTATTATCACTATTTGTTGGCCAATTGCTTCTCCTGTTGCTTGTGATATTATAACAGGATTGCCTTTTTTGAAGTCTACTACATAGACTTTAAGGTTAAGTGATCTTCAGGTGCTAGTTAATGAACCCATAAAAATTGGATCGTAGTCATCGTCTTTCTTTATGGTTACAGTGTCCTTATTATCTATATCAAATTCTTCGATCAAGCCTTTTTTATCAAGGTAGGTATAAGCTGTTTGTACTAACTTAGCCTTAAGACTTTCTTTCATTTCAACATTGGTGATTATTGTGCCGTTATATTTGGGCACCCATATTTTTTCTATATTTAGTCCTATGGTTATACCTATTGCCAGGATAACCAGGGCTATTAGTGTCGTAATGATAGTTATTTTCATATATAACACCTCCTGTTTATAGTTAAATTCTATAAAAACTATATGCATACTTATTTCTTTCTATTTAACAAGCTTTACCTGACTTATATCTATGATAGTACTCCTTTGACTTCATATTTTCAAGACTTTAAATCTGATGATTTAATTTTAAAAGAACTTAAAAATAAGAGTGTCCTCAGGACACTCTTGTTTAAACAATTAATTCTATTAAAAAACTATAATCCTTTGAAATACTCAATAACCTGGTTAAACATAGCCTTCTTGTGATCAGAAGTACCAGAATTAATCTTATCAATCTGAAAATGCCTTAAAGTCTGAATACCACAAGTACCCAGAGTAGCATTGATAAACTGATTCTTAACTGGATTATTCATAATATCATCATAAACATTATTAGGCTGTCTCTTATACACATCTGACGCTGCCG
>JAGXHX010000036.1 GCA_024635955.1 Bacillota bacterium | reverse complement strand
CTTATATGTATAAAAAAGGCTAAAAAATATTTTTGAGGATGGATAATGTATGGAGTTTATAATAGGATATAGGTACTGAGAGTTATGTTGAAATTAATAAATTGGAACGAATTAGCGAGGAGAAAAAGAGATGTATATTACTAAGAAGGATGTACTGTTGAATTGGTCTGAACTTGAATTGACTGAGTTTGGAGACTTTATAGTTCAGAAGGACTATGTTAAAGATTATAAAATAATAGATTTCCACTGCCATCTGTTTGCAGGATTAAAGGAATGTTTCCCTAAACTCCTAAGGAATGAATTAAAGGATATGGATGCTTCATTCTTTGATGAAAGCTATGCTCCCTTTTCCTTAAATCAATTTGATATTAACAAAGTGACGTTTACAGACTATCCTAAAACTTTACTAAGCACAAGTGGCGTTGGGGCTAAAATTAAATTTCTAAAAGGTGGGTTTGTTATCAGGAAATCAACACCTGAAAGAATGCTCAGGGATATGAGATTGAATAACATAAGTAAAGCTGTTGTATTACAAATTAATCCTCCCAATAGAAATTCGGCTCGAGAGATAGATAGGATTGTAAAGGAAAACGAAGGGTTGATTACATTTGGATCGATTCACCCGGATGATAGCAATATTAGTGGGAGAATCGGAGAATATCTATCGATGGATATAAAAGGATGGAAGGTTGCGCCTCATGTAGGTGGTTTTAATATTGAATGCAAGAACAGCCTAGAACTTCTAAGCTTACTTGCAGATACAAACTTGCCGATTTTATCCTGTAGCGGGCTTGGTGTGCCAGAATGGTTTATGGGCTCTGGTATTTTATCAAAAAAACAAAAGTATGAGCTTACTACACAACGCATAAGCAACTTTAATAAAGTACTTGAGAGAATACCAAACACAACCTTTATACTTGCTCATGCAGGTGTTTTTGAAATAGACGGATTAATTGAATTAATGCATAAATATCCTAGTACTTATACTGATATCAGTACTCAACCACCGCATAACATTAAAAAACTAATTGATACAGTAGGTAGTGAACGATTGCTCTTTGGAACAGACTATCCATTTTGGAATCACGCATTTTCTATAGTCTCAGTGTTAAGAGCTACTTCAAAGGATAGTGAAAGGCGAAATATTTTCTCACAAAACGCACGCAGGATACTTGGGGACTAGATGAGCATCTATATGGAATAATATGCCTATGAATTTAAAATTAACCCAAGAACCCTGTTGATGAAACATTATGGTGTTTGCAAAAATACAGTCTTACACATATTGCAGTCAACAATCATTAGGAGGAAAAATTAATGAATAAAAATGACTATATCATTCGTTTAGAAAGAAAAGAAGAATACCGTGAGGTCGAAAACCTTGTAAGAGAGGCATTTTGGAATGTATACCGTCCGGGATGCTTGGAGCATTATGTATTAAACCAGCTGAGAGCTGACGCAGCTTTTGTGTCAGAACTTGACTTGGTACTGGAAAAAGAGGGTAAGCTGATTGGCCAGAACATTTTTATGAGAGCGAGCATTAAAGCCGATGATGGCAGGGATATTCCCATCATGACTATGGGGCCTATCTGTATATCATCGAAACTCAAAAGACAGGGTTACGGAAAAATTTTGCTGGACTATTCTCTTGAAAAAGCAGAAGAAATGGGTGCAGGCGCAGTATGCTTTGAAGGAGACATAGACTTCTATGGAAAGAGTGGCTTTACTTTTGCAAGTGATTTCGGAGTCCGATATCATGGACTGCCTGAGGGCGAAGACGCATCCTTCTTTCTCTGCAAGGAGCTGATTCCGGGATACCTTGAGGATATTACTGGGGAGTATGCAACACCACAGGGCTACTTCGTGGATGAAGCAGAAATAGAGGAGTTTGATAAGGCTTTTCCGTACAAAGAAAAATTGAAGCTTCCGGGACAGCTTTTTTGAGTAAAACCAAAGGAAATCCTAAGAGAGTATAGCGAGATGTAAAAAAACAATTACAGGATACGGGAATCGGCACAAAAGCGCAGCAAGCTCTAAAATTACAGCCCAAAAAGGCTCCCCATCACCGGAGAACATCCAGTGATGAGGAGCCTTGCTTTACAGATTAACGTTTTTCAATCAGTCGCCGACCTTTTCATAGTCAGTGTTATAAATGAAATTTTGACTGTTTCAGATTACAAAGTTATATATTCACACCATTGGCTTTAATAGTTATTCCTTCTAGACTGCCATATAATACATTAATCTTATAATCATATTTACAGGTATTGTTATTTAATTTTTGACTGAATGTTCCCCAAGCTATTCCACAGCTAAAGAAGCACTTAAAATTTTCCTGATTAATAACTGGGTTAAATTCAATTTCGCCCTTCACAAGGTCATACTTATAGCCGCTTAGAGCCAGAACAAGATTCCAACTAGCCATAGATCTAACATAATGGTTTCCGCATTCTACTTCATTCCAAGGGTTCCGTCTAATACCGTCGTGTCTTTCTCTAGTGGATTTAACTAAAGTTAAACCTTCTTCTATAAAACCTTCAAATATTAAATGTGCTGCGACTTGGTATTCAATGCCAGTCCACACTTCATCGGAGTAAATAAATGGCAATTTTGGTCTTCCACCATTGGGCCAGGAGCACAATAAGAGTCCTTTTTCATCATTCAACACATATGTTCTTTGAACATTATGATGATTTGAAAAATCAGTTTTAAAGTTGTATTGGAATACAGAATAAATTGCTTTTTTTATATGGTCTTCAGGTAAAATATAACCTAGACCAGCGACATGTGCTTGCAATTGGCCAAAAACTTGATCAGATAAACATCCCTTACCATACTGGTATTTATATTTATTTACATCATCAATATTTTGAATATAATATTCACCATTAAAGAGCATATAATCCATACGTTCAGCTCCTAATTTTAAGGCTTTTTCATATTTATCAGCACTATTTATATCGCCTAAAGTTTTTGCTATTTCTGTCGCAGCCTTTAAAGCACCATAAAACATTGAATTAGTAAGGCTGTTAGGACCGTAGAATTCAATGTCATATGTATTGTGTTGTTGATTATCTAATACATAATCACAATCTGAATCCCAATAAGTGAAGGCAAAATCGAGAGCCTTTTTTGCATTATCCCACAAAGATTTAAGAAATTCAGTATCTCCGCTTAATTTCCAATCTCTATACAACTGAATTATTGTGCCTAGTTGCCCATCTGCAGCTGGATGGTAGTCAAATGCATATCCAAAAATCCTCTTTTGGCGATATGACATTTTTCCGTTTTCGTCGGTCTCAACATTGAAGTCTGTAGTTCTCATATCTCTTTCAAGGGAAGGAAATAGGAAAGCCAGTGTATTTTCATAATTCCATACATGAGTGCAGTTACCTGGACAAGAGCCTTCGGTTGCATGACTACCTTCCCATCCAAAGAATTTACCGCTTTCTAATCGAAAGCATGTGGTACTTCTAATAACAGTAATATTGCTTGCAGCGGCATCTATAACATAATCCGGTAAAGTACTTTCGAACAATGATTTGTGAAACTTGATAGTATCATTATATAGCCTATCATAATTCTTCACAGTATATTTTGCTGCATGCCATGAACTCTTAAATTGTTTTCCATAGTAGTTTTGTGTGGTTTGAGGATCTTTAGAGCATATTTTATACCATGCACTACTTCTGTCTTGATACCAATCATTGATTCTGTTCGGAAAATACCATGTAAGCATAAATTTAAATTCCTTTTCTTCGCCTGCTTCTAAAGTATCATATGCACTAACACTACCTACTGACAACCAAGAATAAGTTGGACTTTCATATGGAAGGTTACTTTCATATGAAAGTTTTCCGTCTTCTGAGAAATCATCCCAAAAATCATGTATACAATCAAACCACGTTCCTTTATACCAGTTGGGCTTGGTTGTCGTATTTGGATTAGTAGTAACAAGTGACATATTTCCGTATTTCAAATGATCAGATGGTAAATCTGATGACATGAATACACCACATAAGTTATTCTCTTGTATAAATTCATTAGTATTGTTCTTGAAGTAATCAGGTTTAGGAATGCCAAGTATATCAAAACCGTTAAACCCTATTATATTAGGTATTGAACCAGCAATAGATACATCCACTGGCTTTTTAGTTTTATTTTTGACTTTATATTTAAAAATAGCAACAGGGATACCAGAATCATCAGGATTTAAGGGAATGAATGGCGTAAATGCCTCCAATATAACCTCAACAGGAAGAATATCATCGTTTAATGTAACCCATGACATAGGATATTCACCTTTAAGTGTAGATGTTTCAAACCGTGGAAGACCTGACATAGTTGATGGATTTAAACCATTAGGTCTAGTATAGGGTGGATTAATTTTTGACTCAAGGACTCTAGTTTTAGAAGTTTTCCCTTGTTCTTTAGTCCATATAGAAAAAAAAGTAAATGGAGGGTCGACTCCTTTAGCTGGAGTATTGAATATCTCCATATCTCTTAATTCTCCTCTAGCTCCCAAAGAAATATTACCTGTACCGATTCCTCCAAGTAGAAATGCTGCTTCACTTGATGACTTATCGTATATTTTGAAATTTCCCATTGAGTTAAGTTCGTCTTTTGTGTATACATAATTTTCCATAGAAACTCCTTTCATTTTACACAAAAATAAATCTAAGTAAATTTTAATTTATATTAACACAATAAAATTTAATTATCAATTATAAATTTTAACTATGAATTAAATAAAGCTGGGATAAAGTAGTAAAAACAAGCATTTAATAAATACTTAAATTATTTTACAAGAAATAAAAAATAGGATAGAATAGAGTTAATAATATTAAAATTGTAGGAGGTGAAAAGTTGTTAGGAGAGAGAATCCGTAAAATCAGGAAAGAAAAAGCTTTAACTTTGAATAATTTAGCAGAAAAAACTAATATGACTGCAAGTTATCTGTCACAGATAGAAAGGAGTATTATAGAACCTTCTCTTTCAGCACTAAGAAAGATTTCAGCGTGTTTAGAGACACCATTATATGTGTTTCTTACAGATGAAGTTGATCCCTATGTTTTAGTTAAGTCAAATGAGAGAAAAAAACTCGACCTTCCAGATAGCAGTATGACATATGAATTTTTAACTCCAATGGTCTCTGATAAGAACACAAATCTCAAAATGGAAATAATTTATTTTCAGCTAGAACCTGATAGTTGGAGTAGTGACGAGCTATTATCACACCCCGCAGATGAATGTATTTTTATCATGCAAGGGGAAGTGGATGTTTTTTTATTTGAAAAGAAGTATTCCATGCAAAAAGGTGACAGTATCTATATTCAACCAAATGTAGCGCATAGATTATTAAATACTGGTAAAGAAATCGCTATAGGAATCTCAAGTATATCACCTCCCATATACTGATTTAGTTAGGCGTATGCGAAACGCCACAGCCCGCAGAAATGCGGGATTTTTTGTTGACATCGATTTTGTGCGCAAGTCTACTCTAATGCTGTTTTGTTCTAACCTTGATAGTTT
>JAGXHX010000035.1 GCA_024635955.1 Bacillota bacterium | reverse complement strand
TGATAAGTTTTTTTAGGGGAGTTAGGAGGTTAAGATTTGTTATGTTATTCAAATTTTATTTGGTAGCAGAAAGACAATAGTTAAAGTGACTGATATTAAAGAGATTGTTAAAAAAGAGGATGTTGGTTTGCTTTATGACTTAATAGGTGTGGAGAGAATAGGTGATGATTAGTGAAAGTTGATTTTCATATTCATGTTACGCCAGATGATTTAATCAGGGATTATAGGGGTATCTACGACAAGGAACCTTATTGGGCCTTGTTGAGTGAGAGTCCTATAAATAAATTTGCTAATGGAAAGGCTGTTATTGCTGATTTGGATAATAGTGGTTTTGATGTTGGTGTTGTTACTGGTTTTTCTTTTCAGGATCTTGGTTTGTGTAGGTATGTTAATGACTATACTATTGAATTAGTAAGGAAATATCCTGGTAGGATTAAAGGTATGATGGCTATTTCTCCTAAGGAGAAGGGCTTTGAGACTGAGTTTGCCAGGTGTATTGATGCTGGTTTGGTTGGTATTGGTGAGATGTTCCTTAGTGGTCAGGGTTTAGATCCTTTCAGGAAGGATGATTTGGCTGTTTTAATGGGTCTTGCCAAGGAAGTTGATGTTCCTATTGTTATTCATAGTAATGAGCCTGTAGGGCATGATTACGTGGGTAAGGTTGAGGTTACTCCAAAGGAGATTTATAATATTGCACTCAATTTTCCTGAAAATAAGTTGGTTTTTGCTCATTTTGGTGGTGGTTTGCCCTTTTATGAGTTGATGAAGGAGATAGGGTCTAGTTTATCTAATGTGTTTTATGATACCGCGGCTGGTATTTATTTGTATAGGCCGGAGGTTTTTAAGGTGCTTAGGGAGATTGGGATTTTAGATAAAATTTTGTTCGGTAGTGATTTTCCTTTGTTGTCAATTGTAAGGTATAAGGCATATTTTGAGAAAAGCGGGCTAAATAATGAGGAATTAGAGCTAGTTCTTGGGGAGAATGCTTGTAGATTGTTGAATTTATAGAGTTTTTCTCATATAATATGTGTATAGTACCTGGGGGGTTATGTTTTGGTTGTTGATATTAAAAAGAGGAGAGTTATTCCTGAAACAGAGGTTAGGAAAGCTAAGAAGTTCAAGGTTAAGTTTAGATTTTCTTTGTTTAATTTTTTGGTTATGGCCACTATGTTTGTTATTGTAGGCTTTTTTGTTTTTAATATAGTAAAGAGTGTTATTGAGAGTGTTGAAATATACAACCAGAATTCGGCTTTAGAGTCTAGAATTAATGAATTGTATTATGAGAAGGAAATGTTGCTTGAGCAACAGGTGAATTTGTTAAGCGATGCTGAAATAGAACTTATGGCTAAGGAAAAGTTGGGTTTGATTAAACCTGGTGAGGTTGTTTATGTTTTGGAGAATATTAATTGATTATGGGAGGACAGATGGATTTTAGCAAGGATCAAATTGTTGAAGGGGTAATTACTGGTATTACTACTTTTGGAGCATTTGTAAAGATTAATAATGAGGTTACTGGTTTGGTACATATTTCTGAGATTTCTTCAGATTTCGTGAAGGATATCAAAGATATTTATAAGATTGGTGATGTTGTTAATGTTAAGGTATTGAAGGTTGAAGATAATGGTAAGTTGGTATTGTCCATTAAGAAAGCTCAGGATAATGCTGGTCCAACTAAGTCTGTTCCATTTACTCCATATAAAAAGAAAGTACAGGAGACTGTCAAGTCTGATAATTTTGAGGATAAGCTTGCTAGATTTCTTAAGGATAGTGAAGAAATTCAGCTTGATGCTAAAAGAAGTCTGGACATATCAAAGAAAAAGAAGAAGAAGAATTAAAACCCTTGACAAAAGGGTTTTATATTTTGTATAATACCTAGGTAGCATTTGGCGACGTAGCTCAGATGGTTAGAGCACACGGCTCATACCCGTGGGGTCGCTGGTTCGATCCCAGCCGTCGCTACCAATTATTAAAGACTCACAGTGTCAGTAGACGTTGTAAGTCTTTTTATTTTAATCAAGTTGATGATATTTAATAATTTAATATGGCTATTTGTCTTGTCACTAGTTGGTTTATTATAATAGTATTTGATTAAATAAATACTTGAAGGCAATTGAAGAATAAAAATATTAATCATAAATGAGATATATATCTACGCTAAAAAAAGAAAAAACAAATAAATTGACACAATATGAGAATACAAATATAATTAAATGGAAATAACAATATTTTAACTGAATAAGAATTTCTGAGCCATGCCTTCTAAAAGATCAAAATCTCATGAATACATGGCCTGAGTTAATTTAACTCACGGGTTTATTGAGAAACTAATAAGCCTTCCGCGTTTGAGAAAGAAATTGTATGACAAACTGAGTTACTAACCTCAGTTACTTATGCCTGTTCTCAAACAGGCATTTTTATTTAAAAAAAATAAGATGGAGGTTAGAAAGAATGAAAAGCACCAAGAAAACACTGCTGACTCTATTAACTGGAGTACCTATAGGAACACTGGGGGGACTAATAGGACTTGGAGGAGCAGAATTCAGACTACCAGCATTAGTAGGAATATTCAAATATGGCCCAAGAAAAGCTATTGCTTTAAATATTCTAATCAGTTTGATAACAGTTATATCATCATTAATTTTCAGAATAGGAAAAGTTAATGTCAGCACGCTAACACCCCTACTACTAATAATTATATCCATAATAGCAGGATCAATGACAGGCGCTTTCTTTGGTGCAGACCTATCCTCAAAAGTATCAGAAAAACTACTAAAAAGAATAATACTGGTCTTTCTAATATGTATAGGAACACTACTTATATTTGAAAGCTTCATACCCTTTACATCAGGACTAATAGCCTTTACAGCAACATACCAAAAAGTCATACTAGCTTTGCTACTAGGCTTAGTCATTGGACTTATAAGCAGTATGCTGGGAGTAGCTGGTGGAGAACTAATAATCCCTACCCTAATCCTAATTTTTGGAGTAGACGTTAAACTAGCAGGAACAGCAAGTTTGCTAATAAGCTTACCAACAATGCTAATAGGCATAGGTAGACACAAAGCCAACAAAGTATACGATGAAAAAACAGATATTTTAAGTCTGGTAGTACCCATGGGAATAGCCTCAATTATTGGCGCATTTATAGGTTCAGCACTAATAAACTACGTATCATCAAATACCCTTAAACTAATATTAGGATTAATATTAATGATATCAGCCTTGAAATTATTTATGGAAAAGAAGAAAAACAGCAATACATAGTGCTGTTTTTCTTTTTCACTCTAGTATTATTTAATAGTGTTCAAAAAACTATAGGCTTTTTGTGATTTGTAAATACTTCTATTCCCATTAAAAACATATGCAATAGAACAAACAATGACGAATAATAGTGTGTTGTTAGAACCAAATATTTCAACACCTATAAGAATGGGTGCTAGAAGAGTATTAGTTGCACTACCAAATACAGCAGCATAACCAAGTGCTCCAATTAGCATAGGTGGTAGTCCTAATATAGATGCTGCAACAACACCCAAAGTTGCACCAATAGCAAACAAAGGAGTAACCTCACCACCTTGATAACCAGCTGAGAGGGTTAGAATAGTTAGAGCAAACTTAAAAAACCAATCATAAAAATTTATATTACCACCATTAAAACTAGCACCTATTAAATTTAGACCAAGACCAGTATATCTACCCATACCCAAAACTAACAAGAGAATAGAAATACCACAACCCATTATAAAAATCCTACTAATAGGATTCACCATAATCCTAGCAAAAAATCTTTTTGACGAATCAAGAATATGGGCAAAGCCCCCACCTACTAATCCAAACAGGATTCCAATAATTACCAACTTTATAATAGTAGAAAAATTTATCTCCAAATTATCTTTGATAATAAAAGAAAATTTCTCAAGACCAAGAGTGTGAGAAGTGAAACTTGCAACAAAAGAACCAGCCAAGGCAGGAAGTAAAGCCTCATAAACCAAAGAACCAGCCATCATAACCTCCATAGCAAAAAAAGTAGCAGCTAAAGGAGTCTGAAACAAACCAGCAAAACCGGCAGCCATACCAGCAATCATCAAAACCCTAGCATTATCTTTTAATTTTAACTTTCTACCGATATTATGGGATATTGCACCACCTAATTGGACAGCAACACCCTCACGTCCAGCACTACCACCAAAAAGATGCGTCAGCCAAGTACTAACCATAACCAAAGGAATAAGCATCTTAGGTATTTTGTCATTTTCACCACAACCAGTATCAAAGAGCAATGACATACCTTTAAGACTATGATTACTAAACTTTCTATATAAAAGAACTATCCCAATACCAGCCAAAGGAAGCAAAGGAACAAATATAAATAAATTATTATCTCTGATTTCTGATACTTTTAACAATCCAAGGCCAAATATAGTATCAATAATACCGACAATAATCCCTATAAAAGCTGCAATTAGAGTATGATATAAAATTTCTCTGTAATTGTCTAAAACTTTACGTATCATAAAATAACTCCTTAATATTAATATAAAAAAAACTGATGTTTCCTGCAATAGTAAAATCCTGCAGAAGTCATCAGCATAAATGCGGTTTAGGTTTTAGCCTAGGGAGTACTTCATTCCCAATATAAATAATATATCAAATATTTATATATTGTTCAAGGAATGAATAAATTAAGTTATGTAAAATTCCCTTAAATAAATATAAAATTGATTATCGGAGATATTTATAATAATAACTAAATCATAAAAAAGTTTGATTTAGTTTTTTTATCTGGGCATATTTCTTCTCTTAGTCTATGTTATAATAATATAGAGTTGTTAGTTATTAAGGAGTACAATATGGATAACAAAGATAGATTCTTACAAATATATAATGAACTAATTACAAGAGAAGGTAGTGATAGATTACTAGAATACTTAGATAAATCGGATTTTTTCACTGCACCAGCTAGTACTAGATTCCATGGTTCTTATCCAGGTGGTCTTGTGGAACATAGCTTAAATGTTTATGATTGTTTAAAAGACTATATGGAAAGACCAAGAGTACAAGAACTATATAATCTGGAAGCTGATCCTGAAACAATTGCCATCATAGCCTTATTGCATGATATCTGCAAGGTTAATTGCTATAGACCTGGCACAAGAAATGTCAAAGGAGCTGACGGAGTTTGGAAGCAAGTACCAACATATGATTATATTGATAACTTACCATATGGACATGGTGAAAAATCAGTCTATATTATAAATGGATTTATTAGACTATCAAGAGATGAAGCCTTTGCAATAAGATATCATATGGGCTTTTCAGGCGTTGAAGATAAAAGAATGATTGGTGACAGCATGGAAAAATTTCCATTAGCACTAGCTTTGGTAACAGCTGATATGGAAGCTACATTCTTTTTGGAAAAAAATAATAAATAAATAAAATTGGTTTAAAGGTATTCTTTGCGAAGAAAACTTCTTAAATATAATTGGTCTGCAAACAAGGGAGTGATTAACTATCATTCCCTTGTTTGATTTCATATGTTATTATGTAGAAAATATATTTTTTCATATAGAAGGGTGATTACTGATGAACATTTGGCATGATATCGATAAGGAAAGAATTAAAAGCAGTGATTTTACTGCGGTAATAGAAATACCCAAGGGCAGCAAAGCAAAATACGAGCTAGATAAAGAAACTGGAATGCTCAGTTTAGACAGGGTTCTTTACACATCAACACACTATCCAGCTAATTATGGATTTATACCAAGAACTTATGGTTTTGATAACGATCCACTAGATGTACTAGTATTATGTTCAGAAGAAATTACTTCAATGACATTGGTAAGATGCTATCCAATTGGAGTGATTATGATGGAAGACCAAGGCTATAAGGATGAAAAAGTTATTGCTATTCCTTTTGGAGATCCAATGTTCAACGATTATAAGGATATTAAAGAATTACCTAAACATGTTATTGAAGAGATGAGCCACTTCTTTACAGTCTATAAAGCACTTGAGGGTAAAGACACTGCAATGATTGGTATCAAAGGTAATGATGATGCACGAAGATTAATTGATGAGTGCATAAAACATTATGAAGAACACTTTAATAAATAAATCAATATATTATTAACTTAATTATAAAAACTTTTGATGATTTCATTTACTTTATTTATTGAAAATAAGATTAACTCCTTGCTATACTTATATAGAAATGAAAAGGAGTGATTTAAAATGAAAAAAACTTTAAGTACGAAAGTTCTTGTTCTAATAGCTGTAGGCGTAGTATTCAACATTGCTTTGTCAATGCTTGGTAATATAATTGGAGGAGGAATACTATTTCTTGATACGGTTGGAACAATATTTATTGCTGCATTTTTAGGACCTATACCAGGTATTCTAACAGGAGTACTTACTAACTTAGTAAATGGTGTGATAATTGGTCCTACTGAAATACCATTCCTATTAGTTAATGGTGTTATAGGTTTAATAGTTGGTCTAATAGCCAAAAACCAAAAAAACTTCAATTTACCAATTGCTATAATAGTTGGTTTTATAATAGCTATCGTTGCACCATTAATTGGAACTCCTATTGCAATTTTTCTTTTTGGTGGACTAACTGGATCAGGAATGGACTTTATGGTGATTTGGCTGAAAACATCAGGACAAAATCTATTTTCAGCTGTATTTATTACAAAAATTATCAATAATTTAATTGATAAAATTGGCTCAACTATATTGGTATTTTTAGTGCTTAAAGCATTACCATATTCAATTATCAAAGATTCAATTTTAGATAAAATGAAAGAAGAAAAGAGTAAAAAAATTGGCTAATATTGCATTTCTAAGTCACTGCTTGTTAAATAATCTATCCAAGGTGGAAAACTTTGAAAATAAAAACAAAGAATTCGTCAGTTTTTTGCTAAAAAACAATATAGATGTGGTTCAAATGCCTTGTCCTGAATACACCTTATATGGTGGGAGAAGATTTGGACAAGTCAAAGAGCAATATGACACACCCTTTTTTAGAAAACATTGCAAAAATATTTCAGAATCTATGGTAGATCAGATAAATGAATATGTAAGAAATGGACATAATATATTGGGTCTATTTGCTATTAAAGGTAGTCCAAGTTGTGGTTACTTGCATACAGTATCTGGACCATCTTGGAAAGGCGAAATAAATAGTGAAAAAGAAGAACTGACTAAAGATATATTTCTTGTTGATGGTTCAGGTATATATATAGAAGAATTATTAAAAATACTGCCAGAAAATATAAAATTATTTGAGGTGGATGAAGAAAATATAGAAGCTACTATGAAACAATGTCTTGAATTATTGGAATAAAGACGTTTATAGATGATAAAATGGGCAGACATGTGCAGCATGTCTGTTTTTTATGTAATTTTAGTATTGCAAGTAATACTATATATGGTAGAATTATATAAAATGTACATTTTTTCAGGAAACTCTAAATTAAATAATATTTGCCACAATTTTGATATTCGTCATTGTGAAGTTTTAGTTATTAGTGGTTATGAAGCATAATAACATCAAACAGAAACAAAGATGACAATATAGGACTGTATAAAAAATAATTTTAAGAAGGGTGAAAAAGATGGAACAAGGATTAACTAAAAAATTCGGACTGATAACGGCAATCGCAATGGTTGTTGGAATCGTAATCGGTAGTGGAGTATTTTTTAAAGCTGAAAAAATACTAGTTGCTACCGGAGGAAATTTATCACTTGGTATCTTAGGATGGGTTATCGGTGGTGTAATTATGATGGCATGTGCGTATACTTTTGCTATTATGGCAACTAGATATGTATACGTAAATGGCGTAGTTGACTATGCCGAAGCTACACTAGGAAAGACTTATGCTTATTATGTTGGTTGGTTTATGGCACTTATTTATTATCCTACACTAACTTCAGTGTTGGCTTGGGTATCAGCAAGATTTACTGGTGTACTTCTAGGATGGGATATTGTAGGTCCAGAAGTAATGGTGCTAGCTGGATTCTATTTAGTTGCAAGTTATGCACTAAATGCACTATCGCCAATATTAGCTGGAAAATTCCAAGTATCTACTACTGTTATAAAGTTGATTCCATTAGCATTAATGGCAATCATCGGGACAATAGTTGGCCTATCTACTGGAATGACAGTAACTAACTTCACAACAATAGTTACTGATGTGAATCCATGGACTGCTATTTTTACAGCAGTTGTAGCTACAGCATTCGCATATGAGGGCTGGATAATTGCAACAAGTATAAATGCAGAATTAAGAGATTCTAAGAAAACTCTACCTAAAGCCTTAGTAATAGGGTCTTTCATTATCATAGCTACATATATCCTGTACTATATCGGACTTGCAGGAGCAGTTACAAATGAAGTAATGATGGCAGGTGGACAAGAAGGCGCAAAAATTGCTTTCTCAACTATTTTCACAAACATTGGTGGAACTCTGTTATTTGTATTCATAATAATTTCATGTTTAGGAACATTAAATGGTCTGATGCTAGGTTGTGTAAGAGGAATGTACTCAATTGCAGCTAGAAACGAAGGGCCTAAAGTTAACGTTATGAGTGAAATAGACAAATCTACTAATATGCCGAACAACTCAGCAATTTTTGGTTTGCTATTAAGTGCTATATGGTTAGTATATTTTTATGGTGCAAATCTAACAGCCCCTTGGTTTGGAACTTTAGGGATTTTGAATTTTAACTTTGACACTTCAGAAATTCCAATTGTAACAATCTATGCAATATACATTCCGATATTTGTTGGAATGATGTTTAAAGAAAAAGAATTGTCAAATTGGAAACGTTTTATCGTTCCAACATTGGCTATTCTAGGTTGTGTCTTCATGGTTGTTGCAGCATTTTTCTCACATGGTTTAGGCAAAGTTTTAGGATACCTAATTATTTTTGGAGTAATAATGATAATTGGAGTATTTTTAAAAGGAAATAAAGGAAAATCAGTAATAAATAATAAGTAAATATATTAAATATTAAGTACACTTCCAAATAATTTTGGAAGTGTACTTTTTTAATATATTTTAATAAGACACCTCTTCTTTAAGACTATGATATAATTGAGTTGTATGTTTAGGAAAGAGTGATTAATATGGAAAATATTTTTTTGAAAAATATAAGAGGAAAAACAGATATTCAAAATGGAAATAAAATATTAGTCGCAGTTTCAGGTGGTATGGATTCTGTTCTATTACTATATCTTTTAAACAAATACAGTAAAGAATTAGAGATAACAATTGAAGTTGCTCACGTTAATCATATGCTAAGAGGCAAAGAAGGGGACAATGATCAAGAGTTTGTTAGAGAACTTGCAAAAGAGTGGTCCATTCCTTTCCATACAATTAAAATAGATGTGAAAAAAATATCTAGAACTAATAAATGGTCTATTGAAGAAGGTGCCAGAAAATTAAGATATGATTATTTAAATAGTATTAAAGAATTATCTGGATGCAATAAAATTGCAGTAGCTCATCATCACAAAGATCAAGCAGAAACTATACTTATGCATTTAATAAGAGGAACAGGAGCAGAGGGCTTGAGAGGCATGTTCTTTGATAAGGATGATATTGTTAGACCTCTATTAAATACTACTAGAGAAGATATTGAAACAAAAATAAATGATTTAAAACTTGAATATAGAACTGATAAAAGCAATTTAAAGACTAAACATACAAGAAATAAAATAAGATTAAAATTATTGCCTTTATTAAAGAAATATAATCCACAAATAGAAAACAATTTGGTTAAAACAGGTGAAATAATAGGTGAAGATAATAATTTCATAGAGTCTGAAGTTGATAAATACTATAAGGCGTTAATAAATGAACGAGATCAACATATATTGTTGAATGAGAAAATAAGAGATTTACATACTGCTATAAGAAGAAGGTTGATAATTGATGCATATAAGAAACTTTCTCATAAGTATTTAGAATATAAGTATGTTATACAAGCAGATAACTATCTTAAAAACAAACAAAGTAATAAACTGGGGCTGCCAAATAATATTAAACTTTATATTAAAAATAATGAAATAATCCTTGATAAGAGACTAGGATTTTCTGAAGAAGAAGATTTTGAAACTATAATAGATAAACCTGGTCAATATGAAATTGCCGGCAAAATCTTAAAACTAGAGATAATAACAGAAAAATTAGAAAAAGGTATTTATTCTAGCAGAGGAGCTAATGAAGGTTATGTTGATTTTGACAAGTTAAATTGGCCACTGCTAGTAAGGAATAGAAAGGCAGGAGACACTTTTTTTGTTATGGGAGATAAGGTTGGCAGAAAATTAAAAAAGTTATTTATTGATAAAAAAATTGCAAGAGAAAATAGGGATAAATTACCTTTAGTATTTACTGCAAAAGGGGATTTAATATTCATACCTGGTATAGGTGTAAGTGAATTAGTTAAAATTAATGATAATACTAAAATTATTTTGCATTTTTCTTATATATAAAATTGTATTGAAATTCTAGATATGGTAAAATTATATACGCAGTCTTATGCACTGAAAAGGAGAAAAGGATTTGAAAGAGAATATTAAAAGAATAGTTATAGGTTTGATGATTGCCGCTTTAATCATCATGTCATTCATGTTTTATGGTGGAGACAATAAACAAGAAATTAAAAGTAGCTACTTAGAATTTACTCAAATGGCTGATAGAGGAGATATTGATACAGCTAAAGTTGATGTCATTGATAACAGCAGAGTTGTTGTTACTTGGCAGTCAAATAAGGATAGTTCTAAAACATACACATTTGAAGATAATGTTAATTTAATAAGCGATGGAATTAATCAAGTTGCTAAAAAAGATAATATTGCCCTTACTACGAGTAGTAATAGTAGTGTTAATGCCTTTGATATTATCAATATTTTATTAATTGGGGGAGTTTTTGTATTCTTCCTATTTATGATATTTAATAAAAATAGTGGTGGTGCAGGAGGCGCAATGCAATTTGGCAAGAGTAAAGCCAAGTTAGCAAGTGAAGATGTTACAAATAAAACAACTTTTAATGATGTTGCAGGCATAGACGAGGTCAGGGAAGAACTACAAGAAATTATTGAGTTCTTGAAAAAACCTGATAAGTTTACAAAGTTTGGTGCAAAAATACCAAAAGGGGTAATGCTTTCTGGTGCTCCAGGAACTGGTAAAACTTTAGTTGCTAAAGCAGTTGCAGGTGAAGCACATGTACCGTTTTATTCAATTAGTGGTTCAGAATTCGTGGAACTTTATGTTGGGGTTGGTGCTTCAAGAGTAAGAGATTTATTTGATAGAGCAAAAAAAACCTCACCATGTATTGTCTTTATAGATGAAATTGATGCTGTTGGCCGACAAAGGGGTGCAGGTGTCGGTGGTGGACATGATGAAAGAGAACAAACATTGAACCAACTTCTAGTAGAGATGGATGGGTTTGAAATTAATGAGGCTGTAATAGTAATGGCGGCTACCAACAGACCTGATGTTCTAGATGCAGCCCTACTAAGACCAGGTAGATTTGACAGGCAAATTTTCATTTCTCCCCCTGATGTTAAAGGTAGAGAAGAAATATTAAAAATTCACAGCCAAAACAAACCATTAGCTGATGAGGTGGATTTAAGTATTATTGCAAAAAGGACACCTGGATTTAATGGGGCTGATTTAGCTAACATTATTAATGAAGCTGCTTTATTAGCTGTTAGAAAAAATGAACTAAAAATATCAATGCAGAGTATTGAACAAGCAATAGAAAGAGAAATTGCAGGACCTGAAAAGAAAAGCAAGGTTATGAACGACAAGGAAAGAAAACTTATTGCATTTCATGAAACAGGACATGCAGTTACAAGTTATTATCTAGATCGTACTGATCCTGTACATAAGATATCAATTATTCCTAGAGGTTTAGCTGGAGGGTATACTATTTCTTTACCAGATGAGGACAAGAATTATATTACTAAAAATGATATGCTGGATAGTGTATGTTTATTATTGGGTGGCAGAATTTCAGAAGAATTGGAGTTAGGGGAGATTAGTACTGGTGCTTCAAATGATTTAGAAAAGGCATCATCTATAATAAGAAGTATGATTACTGTTTACGGTATGACTGATGAATTAGGTGCGTTGACTTACGGACATAAGTCTGGTGAAGTATTCCTCGGTAGAGATTTTGGAAAAGAAAAAAATTACTCTGAGGAAATTGCAGCTAAAATTGATAACACATCTAAAGCTTATATGGATATGTGCTATAAGAGAACAAAGAGTATTCTGATGGAGCATAGAGATAAATTAACCAAGGTAGCCGAAAAATTAATGGTACAAGAAGTATTGAGTAGAGATGAATTTGAGGCTTTAATGGAATAAACTTTTAAGAAAGGGAGATAGCATGGAAAAGACATTTGTAATGTTGAAATCTGATGGATTGAAAAGAGGTTTGCTAGGTGAAGTACTTAGTCGTATTGAAAAAAAAGGTTATAAAGTATTAGCACTTAAAATTCAAAATTTGACTAAAGAACAATTAGATAAACACTACTA
>JAGXHX010000034.1 GCA_024635955.1 Bacillota bacterium | reverse complement strand
GTATATCTTCCTCCCTCTTGATCTCTTACTACTTGACCTTTTTTGAGTTCAACAACTCTTTTAGCCAACTGATCAACAATAAATCTATCATGTGTAGCCATTATAATTGTAGTGCCTACACTGTTAATTTCTTTGAATATTTCCATAATTTCAACTGCTGTACTAGGGTCAACATTTCCTGATGGTTCATCAGCCAAAAGGATTTTCGGAGAATTTATAATAGCACGTCCTATGGCTATCCTCTGTTGTTCTCCTCCTGATAATTGTTGAGGATAATGATCTTGTCTATGATGCATTCCTACTTTTTTTAGAATTTTAGGAACTCTATCCATAATATCTTTTTTCGTATAACTTAACACTTCCATAGCATATGCAATATTCTCATATGCAGTTCTATCTTCTAAAAGTCTGAAGTCTTGAAATACGACTCCAATATTTTTACGAAGCATATTTAATTCTTTAGTTTTTAATAGAGAAATATTCTTATTACCTACATAAATTTTTCCAGAGGTTGGTTTTTCTTCTCTAAATAACAATTTTAAAAATGTTGATTTACCGGCACCACTGGCACCAATTAGAAAAACAAATTCTCCTTTATGTATATTAGTAGATACGTGATCTAAACCAATAGTTTTATTGCCAAATACTTTTGTTACATTTTCTAAACGTACAATTGCTGGTTGATTCATTATCTATCCTTTCAATCTACTTTCTTTTAAATACCAGTTCGACTTTATTAACAATCTCATTAGTTGTGAGTTTGAATTTTTCTAATAATTCTTCTGGAGCACCGGATTCACCAAATACATCCATAACACCTACCATTTCTAGAGGTGCTGGAAAATTACGAACTAATACTTCTGATACGGCAGAACCAAGTCCACCATAAATATTATGTTCTTCTGCAGTAACTACACATTTTGTTTTCTTGACAGATTCTATCACTGCAATATCATCAAAAGGTTTTATGGTCGAGGCATTAATAACTTCCGCATTTATGCCTTTATCCTTTAGTATATCTGCAGCCTCAAGAGCTTTAGCTACCATTATTCCACAGGCTATGATTGTTACATCAGACCCAGCTTTCAAGGTGCTAAATTTCCCGATTTCAAATTCATAAGAATCATCATATATCACTGGAACCTTTGATCTGCCTAATCTAACATACACAGGCCCTTTATATTTAACTATTTTTTCAATAACCTTTTCTGTTTCGACTCCATCTGCCGGAACAATTACAGTCATGTTTGGCACACTTCTCATTAAGCTAATATCTTCTATGGCAGCATGGCTTCCACCATCTTCACCTACAGATACGCCTGAATGTGTAGCAACAATTTTAACATTAAGTTTTGGGTAGGCAATTGAGTTTCTAATAATTTCGAACGCTCTACCTGTTGCAAACATGGCAAATGTGCTAGCAAAAGGTATTTTGCCTGTTGCAGCGATACCTGCGGCTATACCCATAAGGTTTTGTTCTGCTATACCTACATTTACAAAATGTTTTGGATTCACTTTTTGAAAATCAGCTGTTTTTGTAGATTTTGATAAATCCGCATCTAAAACAATTATATCATCGTTATTTAATCCTAATTTTCTAAGAGCCTTTCCATAGGCGTCTCTAGTTGCTATTTGTTCCATTATTTCCCCCTACTTCAATTCTTCCAAAGCTAGTATGACTTGTTCCATGCTCGGAGCAGACCCATGCCACTCTGCCCTGTCTTCCATGAAGGAAACACCTTTTCCCTTAATTGTTTTTGCCAGAATTAAAGTTGGTTTGCCTTTGATAGTTCTAGCTTCATCAAATGCATCTATAATTTGGTCTATTTTGTGACCATCAACATCAATAACATGAAACCCAAAGGCTGTCCACTTATTATGTAACGAACCTAAACACATTACCTCTGAACACTTACCATCTATTTGTAATCCATTATTATCAAGAATAGCTACTAGATTGTCTAAATTGTAATGAGCTGCAGCCATTGCTGCTTCCCAAACTATGCCTTCCTGACATTCTCCATCACCAAGCAATGCATATACTCTGTTTTCCTTGTTATATATTTTAAAACTTAAAGCCATTCCAACAGCTGCTGAAAATCCTTGTCCTAAAGAACCTGTCGACATTTCAACACCTGGAACTTTATTCATATCAGGATGACCTTGTAAAATACTTCCTGTCTTTCTCAGAGTTTTTAATATATCGATTTTAAAATAATTTTTTAATGCTAAAACACTATATAGTAATGGTGCAGCATGTCCTTTTGACAATACAAATCGATCCCTACCTTCCCATTTTGGGTTAGCTGGATCTAGTTTCATTTCCTTATAATACAAAGCTGCAATTATATCAGCTCCTGATAATGAACCTCCAGGATGACCAGACTTGGCTTCTCCTAGCATTTTAATTATTTCTCTTCTAATTTCTTTGGCTTTTTCTTCAATAAATTTAGTTTCCATATATCTCCCAATCTAATTGTGTCTAAAATCCCTTTTAGTATTATAGCAAAATAATTTTGTTTAATCAAATTACTAACCTTCAAGTTCTGTATAAACAATTTTAAGATCTTCATCTAATTCCGGATTTCCATATTTGGAATATTTTTCTACTAATCCGTTTAAAAGTTCTTGATATTTATCAATATTTTTAATTTCTTTATAAAGTAATGCTAATTCATAGCCTAATGTTATTTTATTTTTATTATTTTCACCAGCGTTAATTATTGGCATAATTCTATCTTCAATTTCCTTGATTAATTTTTTTATATTTCCGGCAAAAAGTGTTTTCCCCTGTTTTCCCATCTTTATTTTTTCCATAACAGCTTCAAATAATTCGCCAGATACATCATGGTCAACAATATCCTTGAAAACTTTCATGGCCTTTTTCTTATCACCAAGTCTAGCCAAAGTTTTTCCATAATATAACTTAGCTATATACATATCATCGTTAAAATCTATTATTTACTTTAATATTTTTTTAGCATTTTTCAATTCATCCCGTCTTAGATATTCTTTTCCGAACAACAGTAGTCCTTGATAATAACTATCTTTGGCAAAATCATCTTCTTTGCCAATGAAAAAACTCTTGAATTCTGCACAACTACTCTCAAAGTCATTAATAGTATTTTCCTGGATATTAATTTCCAATATTCTATTGTAATGATATGCAGATTCAATTTGATAATCCAATGAATCATTATCACCAAAATATTTAACTATTTCTGTTCTTAATAATTTTTCATCTGTTAACATGTTTGAATTTTTATAAATTTCAGCAGCTATTCTCATAGATTCAAAAAGATTTATCTTTGTAGCCTTAGATAGTTTTTTAAATTTACTTAAAGCTATCTTTAAAAATTCTAAATATAATTGTATATCTCTATTTGCAATATCAACAGCTATTTCAGAACAACCATTTACTAAGGTTTCCAATATATTATTATCACTTTCACCTTTAAAAGTTTTAATAATATATTCATATACTAAATAACTTTTTTCCTGATCTATACTATATAGTAATTTAGCCTTGTCAAATAAAGCCAAAAGTCTACCTATTGGCACAAATTCAACTTCAAGTAATTTATCTAAATATTCTAAAGATTTTTCTTTCCTATTCAAACTTGCTAGCAACTTACTTAAAGTATTATAGACCTTTCCCTTAACATCGTCGTATACATTCTTATCTTCAATTTTGATTAAATATTCTTCGTATCCACTAATTGCTAAATCACTATTACCTAACTTCTCATTGCATTTAGCTAACAATAATTCTCGACTAGCCTCAATATCCGAATCAAGTTTGCCCTCAATTTCCATTACAGAGTCTCTTACCTCTTCATAATTGCCATAATCAAATGATATTTCGCCTTTTTTGATTATTGTATCTTGTAATATAGTTTCAAGTTTTTTGTATTTATTTTCACTATACTCTTCAATCAACTTCTCGTATTCTTTCATTGCACTACTATTATCACCAATATTGAGCATATAATCAGCCATTTCCTTTAGTGCAAAGGCTCTTCTAATTCTAATTTCCGTATTTTTATTATCTGCATACTTGTCAACTATACGTTTTAATTGCAACAAACCAGTCTCAGGTACATCTGTTATCTTATACTGTTCTTTGGCTATTTCTAACATCTCTAATAAATCAAATTCAATTTTTTCATCAGTTTCATCTTGATATTTTTCATAACTACTTTCTACAATTTCTAAAGCTTCACGGGTTCTTCCATTCTTGATATAAGCTTTTGACAAGATATTATTCATGCTTACTTGTAGAGGTTTGTATTCTGGCATATGTTTTTTGTCATTTAAGCTTTCATTTAAAATATCAATGATTTTTTTATCATCTTCTCCAGCTTCATTAACAATATCTAGTTTAATTAAAAGAAGTTTTATTCGAGCCTTATTCTCATAAACACTATTTTCATCTATAGTAATTGTTAAGCCTCTTTCAATCAATTCCAAACTTTTGCTGATATTTTCCATTAATTTTTCTAAATCAGCAATTTCACTCAATATTTCTAGCACTACACTTTTATTAACTTTTTCAAAATCTTCATAATGCATATCCAAGTTATTATAATACTCAATCAAGCTTTCTCTTATATTACCCATATTCTTTAAAGCTCGTGCTTTTAATAAGGAAACAATAAGTAAGGCTCTTCTTCCAATTAAGTTTTGTGGATTGCCTAATACTTCCTTCATACGATTAAAAACTTTTATTGAATCAAGATATTGGCCTTCTTTCATGAGCGCTATTGCAATTAGCATATCATTATAAAGTGATATTTTAGTGAAGTTCCTCTGTTTTATAATAATCTGAGCTGTAATCTCATCATTATTTAATTTGTATATATTTCTTAAAAAAGCTTTTTCTTCTCCATCACCTTTTAGAAACTGAATAGCTTTTTCGTAATTACCTAATTCATTATGGGCTAAAGATAAACACAGTGCTACGCTTGGTGCATCTTCGCTACTCAAAATAGCTAGTTTTTCTTCTACTCCAATATCTATTATCTCTTTAAATTCACCTGCCATATAAAGTAATTCAACTTCTTTTCTTAAGAAATTGCTACTAATATTTTTTAATTCTCCATTTAT
>JAGXHX010000033.1 GCA_024635955.1 Bacillota bacterium | reverse complement strand
TTAGGTCCTTCTGGATTAACGTAAATCAAACCCATTTGTACCGCTGCCAAGGGATTTTCTAATTCTCTTTCACCAGTATATCGTTTATCATCTAACCATTCACTTTCTGGTCCCCAATATACATCCTCTTCTGGTTCCCAGATATCCACTCTACCACCAGCGTAGCCAAAGGTTTTAAATCCCATTGATTCTAGAGCACAATTACCTGCAAGGATTATAAGATCCGCCCATGAAATTTTTCTACCATATTTCTTTTTAATCGGCCAAAGTAAACGTCTGGCTTTATCTAAATTTATATTATCAGGCCAGCTGTTTAAAGGTGCAAAGCGTTGATTGCCTCTACTAGCTCCCCCACGTCCGTCTCCTGTTCGATATGTACCTGCACTATGCCAAGCCATTCTAATAAAGAGCGGTCCATAGTGACCATAGTCTGCAGGCCACCAATCTTTAGAATCGGTCATCATAGTATATAAGTCTTTCTTTAATGCTTCAAAGTCTAGTTTTTTAAATTCTTCAGCATAATTATATTTTGAACCCATTGGGTTTCTTTCAATTGGATTTTGTTGAAGCATTTTAAGATTTAATCGTTTCGGCCACCATTCTTTATTTGTGATACCTCTACTCATTCCAGTAACTGGACATTTTCCATTTTCTCCCATAATAACTCCTCCCTTTATTTTCTTATGAATATTATAACATAAAAAATATCGGCTAAAATAGTTTCACATCCCATTCTAACCGATATTTAATTTTTTCAAAGTTATATATTTCCTATTTTCTTGGCTCTATCTTTTTTTCTTTTTGGCAAATATGAAAGAAATACCAATAATTAAAACATAGATGCCCACTATAAATAACATTTGTGACAAAACATGCGTAAATTCATAATATAAAATTAATATTCCACCCAAAGCTAATAGAAAGATTGCTGACAAAGTTATAATACTATTAGACTTCGCTTCTTTTCTCATTTTAAAATTAGCAATTGCCATTAATAAACTAATCAATAGAAATGTAATACTCCCAAATTCTAAAAGCAACTGTAGACCACCTACAAAAATCAATATACCAGCAAAAACAGACATAGTAACAATTGCATATACAGGTATACTTCTATTTCTTTTAGCTAAGACCTTAGGGAAATAGCCTGCTTCAGAAATTGCAGCCATTTGTCTTGATGCACCAAATAATGTTCCACTTATTGCACTACTAGTTGCCAACATAGCTCCAAAGATAACAATATAATTTCCAATAGGACCCATCACAGAACTAGCACCAGCCGCCAAGGCAAACTCTTTGTTTGCTACAATACTTGATTGAGGAAGAGCCAGTAAAGCTCCAACCGCAATAATCACATATAGGAAAATTACGAGTATTATTGCAGAATAAATCGACCTTGCTATATTTTTTTCCGGATTTTTCATCACATTCATGGCATAAATTACCAATTCAAATCCCTCATAAGCCACGAAGGTTAAGGAGGTAACAATTATAATATCTATAAATGGAGAATTAGTAATATCTTTAGATAAACTTGTTAAATATGTTGAAAAGTTTGGAGCTCCAAAATAGATTAATAATCCAGATATGACCAATAAAATAAATAATTTAGTATAAACCATCAAATCTTCTATTTTACCCATACCTTTAACACTCCAAGAATTGATTATGGCAAATATAGCAATTATTAATAATGCAAAAATATCTCTGACCATCGTATTTTGAGCAAATGATGTGCTACTTAAAATATATGAAGAAAAAGTATAAGCATATAATGCTAAGGTGCTAATATATCCAAAAATCACCAGCCAACCAGTTAAAGCTGCAGCTTCATGAGATTTAGGATAGGTTTTACGGAAAAAAACAAAACTTGAACCAGCATCCCTATAATATACACCTAGTTTTACATAGGAATATGCTGCTAGTAATGCTACTATGCCACCAGTTATAAGAGCAAAAGGTGTCATAGCTCCAATAAGCGCTACTGATATACCAAGAATAGTAAAAATACCTCCACCAACCATACCTCCAACCGCTATTGCTATAAGTTCTGGCAGGCCAAGTTCTTTTTTGTACCTATTTAAATCTGGCATAGATTATCTCCTGTCATTATTGATAATTGTTACTTTTTAATTATTTTATCATTTATTTAATATATTATCAAAACCAACATTAAATATATTTAATTTTCATATAATCTTTCTGCACCTAAATGATCAAATATCCACTTAAAGACTTTCACAATTGAACCAGTTGTTAAGGCTATAATCAAAGTACCTTCTCTTACACCAATAACTTTATGTAAAAATATTAGTGAAAGGACAATTCCAATGAGCATAACACTTGTATCAAACATTATTTTAACATTACCAAATCTTATTTTTGTCTTGTAAGCAATTGCCTTAACTATACCTTCACCTGGATTTATGATTACATTAGCTGTAACTTGTAATTGTATTCCAAATGCCATAATAATACAGGCTCCAATAAGAGCTAAAACCTGTTCATAATAGAAATTAGCATTATAGTTTTTAAAAATATTTAGACCTAAATCTATAAAATATCCAAATAAGGGACAGATCAGAAACTGTAGATATTGTTCTTTGGTGAACTCCTTTTTGAGTAGTATCATTTGACCAAAAACAAATGTAAGACTCCATGTAAAATTCATTAAACCGAAGCTAAAAGGAAAAACAGTCGACAGAACAAAGGGAATAATTGACATAGGTGTAGATCCTATTCCTATTTTAATCGTTAAAGAAATACCAATAGCTGTTAAAAAAAGCCCAACTAAAAATATTAAATGTCTAAATATAAATTTCTTTTGCATTATAATAACCTCATTAGTTTAATAAAATTCGCAAAAAAAATGAGGAGTTGGAACCCCTCATTTCTCTTATTTCCAATTATTTGTATTTTATCATAGCTATAATTATTTATCAATTCTACAGTCCTGTCATTAGCCTTTAAAAAGCAAACTTGAGTTTAGGTTCCCGGTCAAACAATTATATTAAATTCTAATATCGTAAAAGTGCAGCAATCCCTCCGACTTTTTTGAGTTCAGCTATTGAATCCACAAAGTGATATTCTCCACCTGATTGTATTAACAGCTCTAATATATCGTTAACAATACTAACTTTAAATATCAATTTCGAACCACATACTGGACATATTTGAGTGTCTCCAGTTATCAAATTATCACAAACTTGGCATCTTTCAACCAATGGATGTAGAGTTTTATCTATTATTATTCTATCAATACGCTTTTCTTCTACTGCTTGTAATACATTATCTATTCCTACTACAGCCAACCCTCCACGTAGGTATTCTGTTTTAATATTTTCCCAATAGTCTAATTGGAATCGCTGTTCTTCCTCTGCTAAAAGTTCCATAATATCCTTGTTGATTATGTTATCAGCTTTACTTAAATCAAGGTTTTTTTCAATAACTTTATTTTGCCATTCTTTATTCATGCTTTCATGTATGCTATGGAGTGTTTCTTTACTACCCACCAGTAATACATGCCCAATACTTTCTTCCTTGTCAATATTAGCTAGAGTTTCTGTTATTTCTTTGGCATAATGGGATAATTGATTATCCCTTCTGCGCTGATAACGTTTTTGGGACCAACCACCGACTTTAACATGATTCTTAATATTGCCTTTAATAACCTCTTCCGTACCAATTACTGAAGAAGAAACTAAAAATATATGTACACTTTCATTATTAGCAACAACTACAGCAACATTTTCGTAATCGTCATAAAATTCTGCCAATGGTCTAATATATGCTTTTGAATCAATTCTGATAATATCCTTGAGTATTTCAGGTATTGAGATTGTTTCAAAATAGTCTATTTCTTTGCATGCAAAAATACATAAAGATCCTGATTTGATTGGGTTTTTCTTTAAATATTCTTCCACAGTCTTTATATTTTCCTCGAAATACTCCAACTCATCTTTTTGAATATTGTCACTCTTTAATAATAGCCTAAGTTTATTGAGTTTCTTGTCAAGTTCATTGACTGAATGTGGCCCGGCAAGATATATGCTTAAAAAAGTTCTATCAGGAGCAACCATCTCAGCAATATTTACTAAGTTAACATTTAATGACATCTTTATACCTCCAAACAGATTATATTATTATAGCATTAAATTCCTCTAATCATTAAATCCTTTTCCATCAAGAATTTTTTGTTTGTATTTTTCAACTCTTGAGATTTTAGTCTTTGCTTGTTTAGGTTCTTAAAAATAATAAATGTAGCCTTTTTGTCGTCTCGGACTTAATTAAATAAATATACTATTTACTCTAAAGTAGATTTCATACTCTCACTCATAGAAATCCAACAGCTTCCAATGCTTTTAATTCAATATCTCCTGTCATGTAGATTTTTGTCAGATTTTTTATTTCATTAAACATATCAAAAGTCCTTTCTTTCAATATAATCTAATTTCTGTTAAATAAATTCTTATCTATTGATTTTAGTATATCATATTTATAGCATATGATAATTTAAGATAATATATATATTTATTTACCCATGTAAAGAATTTATTATAATTAGCTCAAAGATATTATTGTTAATAGTTATAAAAAAAAGCTATCCATCAGGATAGCCCTTTAAATTGAACTGTTAGAATTTTGTTTGTGATCTCTGTTTTTTTATTGCTTTATATTCTTGCCAAATAAAAAATACCGTAATTAAATCAAAAACGGTCAATAAAATCATAAAAATTGAGTGGCTAAGATTGTATCTATAAAGCTGATATATAATAAAAATAAATAAGAAGGCTATACTTAATGGATACGCCCATAATTTTTTATTATATAGTAAATAAACCAACATAAGTTTGATCAAACCATGTATTAATAAGTAAGCGACAATAAATAACTGTGCATTTACTGAAAAACTATTGCTTATATTTATTAATAAATTTGCTATTACATCTTTAGGATCTTGAGATAATTCATGATAGGTTGAAAATTTAACTATCGCATTCAAGCGGTTGGGATTTATGAATACAAATAAAATAGCACCTAATACCTCAATAACTCCATCAAGACCTTTTAATAATAATGATAATTCAAATCCTACATGAAATATATCTTTTTCCATCTTATTTTCTTTCATATCTAAGTCCCTTCTTTTAGACTTTTTACATTCTAACCATATCTTACAACTTAACACATCAAACTGCATTAGTGTCTTTATCCTTCTAAAATATATTTTTGAGATGTTCAATATTCTTAAAGGTAAATATACTGTTTTTTCCATTTTTTTTTGCCATGTATAAGGCTTTATCTGCTGCCATCAAAACATCCTCAATAAGAATTCCGTTTTCAGGAAATGTTGCTAAACCAAAAGATAAATTTACAGATATAAGCTCATTTTTATCATTTTTTATAATAGAGTTATTTATTGCATTTCTTAATTTTTCCGCTTTCTTATAGCTATTTTCTAAAGAACAATCTGGTAATATAAGTATAAATTCATCTCCTCCAAAACGACAAGAAATATCTTGTTCTCTTATATTTGAAGTAATAATCTTACTAATTTCCACTAATACTGAATCACCAAATGTATGTCCATATGTATCATTAATTATTTTAAAATTATCTACATCTGCTATGATTACTCCCAGACTTTTATTAGCTTTTTCTATATTTGAAATTTCTTTTTTAAAAACCTCATCCATATAGCGCCTATTAAATAATCCTGTTAATGGGTCTTGAATTGACAATAAACGCATTTTAGCCTCCTCATTAAATAATTTATTTTTTTGTTCTACTATTATTTTCATTTGTTTACGCCCTATAAAATTATATACTATTGCTATTACAGATGAAAAAATTATAAAAGAAATCAAGCTTGGCCAATTCCTATTCAAAAGCATTTGATTTGAGTTAATTAAAATTATCAGTAAAAATATCTGTAAAGTAGTAATTATTATAGTTGTTCTTGCAGATAAAAACATTGCATAAATATATATTGTTAAGGCTATATATACTAATGGAAGTAAATCGCCACTTATAACAGTTTTATCTAATAAAATTGATGACCAGGGTCCAAGCAATAAACAAAAAATTGTAAGTCCAAGCGAAATCTTATACTTTCCTATTAAGTTTAATAATAGAGAAATCCCTAAAATCGTTAGTAATACAATTAATAGTGCTAAATATAAAACTAGACGGCTTCCAGTATCAACACCATAAATTAAAATCAACGTTGTTAATAAAAGAATAATTAGTGCTAACTGCAAATATAAAAGCATAACTGCTTTTTCACTATTTAAATTTATATTTTTTTTTATTGCAGAGTATATTTTCAATTGGCATTACTCCTTTACCTAATATTTCTCTCCAGAGGCTATTATAATTATATAATCCTTTATATAACAATACAATAATCTATTGATCGTCAAATATAGTTTTTATAGTATATTAAATAGTTAATTAATATACAATATAAAAGACCCGCAATGCAAATGCATGTGCAGGTCTTTAAAATATATCTAATGTATAACTTTCTGCTATTTCTTATTGTTTAGGACTAGCAGACGTAATAGCATCTATTCCACTGGTAGCACCACTACTTACTGGAGCCTTTACAACAGCCTTTACAGGGGCTGCTGGTGCAGCTTTAGTCGTAGTTGATGCGGCTTTAGTAGTTGTTGAACTAGTAGTTGAAACAGCTACTGTTGCTAAAGCTGGTTGTACAGTTTTTTCTGTCATTAGTTTATTTTCAAGATCCAATAATTCCCTAATGCTTAAAAGAGCATATTGATTAAAATCAAATTTACTTTTGTCGGCAAGAACTGTTTTATCAGAAATATTATGTAGGATATAATATCGTCCGGGTGAAAGTTCACTTAGCTTAGCTACATCCCATTGTTTTTTTGTCAGTGACAATACTCTTATTTCTACATCCGGCCAGTTAAGTCTTTTTGCTTTTGACTCAATCATTTCCTTGATGCCAGCTGCCTGCAAAGTTGAAGTGTGAGTGTTCTCACCTGTCACGGCAACCACTAATGTGGTTGGTTGCTCATAATTTATTACATTGCTTTTTCTCAGAGTGTTAAGTGTCGTATTTATTGCATCCCCAATATTTTGATTTACAATTTTTTGCTTCATTGATTCAGTGATTAGAGCTTCACCCTCAGGCCCAATTCCTTTTACCTTAACCACTATACCAAAATAATTCGACCAATATTCCACTTGTGGTCCAACATCAAGACTTACCATTCTAACAGGCATCTTATATAGAAAGACACCTCCAGTTAATAAACTCAAGCCTAATAGAATATAAGCTATCTTTTTAAATTTTTTAATCGTCATCAATTTCGTCATCATTAACATCCTTTATAATATAATGTTCATCATCACTTTTTGGTGATGGTATAGTAACATAATCAACTTTCGGTTGATTTACTATCACAGTCTTTGAACGTGGAGCCACAACATTTGCCAAAAACTCTATTTGAGGTGTTTGATTTTGAAGTTCTTCCATTGCTATTTGATTATTCAGTGCTGTTCGTATTCTTTGAAGAATCTGATATCGTGCTGGTGATATTCCTGAATTAAAAGCTATTTCAAAAGCCTCATCAGTAAGAACTAATCCTTGAATATCTACAGAATATCCTATCTGTTCAACATAAATAGAGGCAATATTCTGTAATTGAACCTTAACTTTTTCTGATTCTTTCATATCTTTAGTCCAAACAGATATTATTAAAACATCATCAATCTTATGATCAAATGAAACCATCTGCTCCATTACATCTAGTGCTGACAGAATACCTTCATTTATGCTTTTATTATTCAATTGTTTTTTTAACTCTTCATTTTTCAATAAATCTGATCCCTTTCCAATTGACTCTGCCTTAATAATGCGGTTAAATACATTAAGTGTTAATCCAATGGAGGATTGTCCATCCAATCCAACATAGGTATATGGCTTATTCCAAATAAATACACTTAAAACCATTAATACTGTTATAGCACTAATTGTTAACAAAGATATTATATTTCTTTTCTTTTTTTGCATAGCTCATTCCTTTACATTTGTTTTTACTTAATCATACCATAATGCTATGATTAATCAAGTCTAATATTGTATTTACAACAATTTTGGCTTGTATATATTTTTGTAATATTTTTCACACATCCATTTATAGCATACTATTTCCTATTAGTTTCACTATGTTTATCCTAAATACAGATACTTTTTTTATTTTAATTACAAATAAAAATCCCCGGTACATCTAAAAGATTACCGGGGATTTTGTTATCAGTTTATTTTATTTGTCTTTTTTGTCCTCTTTATTTCCCATACTAACTTCCAGTTTATCTAGAAGATGAGCAGCAAACTTCTTGCCACCAATACCAAAAGCGACCGCAAAGGCAACCGCAAAAGCACCGAGCACTATAATGAAAGCTGCATTTACAATAGATGTAGCTATTCCTAACTGGTTAAGTGTCATAAATATAGCCAACGTAATGATAAGCCATTTTGCTGCCATTGCAGTTCCTTTTGCATTAGAAAACTTTCTAACAATCAAAGACTCAGACCATTTTCCTAAGAAAATAGCACCACCCATGATTATTACAGCACTTATTGCATATGGCAAGTAGCCTATTATTGCATCTCCTACTTGTCTAAGAACATCCAATTTAATAACATCAATTGCTTCTACAAGGAAGAGTAGTATAATTATGTATCTTACTAGACCACCAATAGCCTTGGAAAGACTAAAGTTCTTAACTGCTTCTACATCTGTAGTAATCATCTTGCTAGTAATTTTGTCTGTTCCTACTGAAGATAATATATTAACAAGTAGATTGTCAGCCAATTTGGCTATAAATACACCTAGAATTAAAATAGCAATTGCTACAAAAATATTAGGTAAGAATATAATGATTCTATTTAACATACCAATAGCAGGATCTGATATAGCTGTTATATTCAATACTTGAAGAGCAGCTATAATTACAGGGATAAGTATTAAAACATAAATTAAATAGGAAACTACAGAACTAATTGTAGATCCCTGTTCTTCTGTTATGCCTGCTTTTTCCTGTAGTTTATCAATATTAGCTTTTTTCAAAATTGGTTGAAGCAACTGACGAATAATGTTTGCGGCAAAAACACCGACTACCACAATTATTATAGCTGCTATTATATTTGGTACGTAATTAAGAAATTCTGATACCAAAGACGTAATTGGCTGTGATACATTCTGCATACCCAAATTATCAAGAACTCCTGGTAGAAAGAGTAAGAAAACAATGATAAATACAAGTTTTCCTATAAATTCCAGACTGCTTCCTGTAGTTTCGTCCTTGATTCCAAATTTGTCAGTTAAACGCTCTGCCTTTATTTTTTTTAGTATTTTTACTATTACTTTTTTTGCTATAGAAGCAACAATCCAAGCAAGTAATAGCAACAGAACAGCATAAATAACGGCAGGTATAGAATTGATTATCTGTTGCCAGACGTTTTGTAAATTGTTCATTTTAATATCTCCATTTCTTATTTATTTACCTAACATTTTGATGTTTGGTTAACTTTAATGTATCATATTTTACTATGTGATGTAAATATTTTAGGCAGATACAGTAATATTAGTTATTATTTATAGTTCTTCAATCTTATTCATATATCCAGATTCTATTAATATGATCAAAGGCACTTTTAAACATCTTAATAAAATATCCAGTACATAATGCAACAACTACAGTTGCAATTCCAACTCCTCTAATTTCACCAAAGACAATTATTGACATTAAAACACCAACCATCATAACTCCGAGGTCAACAAGAACTTTCACATTGCCAATTTTTTGCTTATTTCTCTCTGCAATTGCTAAGACAAGACCTTCACAAGGATTTACTATAACATTAGCCATAATCTGTAGATAAATTCCTAAAGCCATTATCATACAGCCTATTACTAACAAGATTAACTGCACTATAAAATAAGCTGGAACAAGATTTTTTACTATAAAAAAACCTAGATCAATGAAAAATCCGAAGAATGGAGCTATGATAATCTGCATCAATAAATACTTATTAAATCCTTTCTTTTGGACTATAAACTCAATTAATACAAAGGCTAGTGCCATTCCATTGGCTACCATTCCAAATGAGATCGGAAATCTTATTGATAACACTAATGGAATAACTGATATTGGAGTAGTACCAAGTCCCATCTTGGTACTAAGAGCTATTCCAAAACCTGTGAAAAATAGTCCGAACAGGAAGATTAGATAACGTAAAATTATTTTTTTATTAGACATAATTACCTCTTTTATAAATATTTTGATATTAGAAGACTAAAATTTTACATAAAAAAATGAGGGATTGAACGCCCTCATTACTCTTCTTTCAATATCATACTGTATTTAATTTTAGATAATTCTATAATAATTATAACATACTTGTTTGATATTTCAATATTTTTTCTAATTTACTATAACATTTCAGCAATATCATATATTAACTTTTTGCTCTTTTTCCAACCTATGCAAGCATCTGTTATAGATTTTCCTGGGATATCAAGACTTTCCTGCCTTCCATCATAGAGGTAACTTTCTATCATAAGTCCTTTTATATACTTTTTAAGAGTTGGTGAATAAACCCTATTTTTTATAATTTCAAGTGCTATCCTAGGTTGTTCATCAAATTTCTTCATGGAATTGGCATGATTGGTATCAACTATTATAGCAGGGTTTACAAGTCCTCTTTTTATATATTCTTCCACAAGTTGATTTAAGTCTTCAAAATGATAATTTGGTATGTTCCTTCCATACTGATTTACAGCCCCCCTCATTATTGCATGAGCCAAAGGATTTCCTGAAGATTTAACTTCATGTTCATCATATATTAAAGTATGTGAAAGATGAGCAGATTTTATAGAATTCAACATAACATTAATATCTCCACTAGTAGCATTTTTCATTCCTACAGGAATATCCAAACCACTTGCTGTAAGCCTATGCTGTTGGTTTTCTACTGATCTTGCTCCTACAGCAACATAACTGATAAGATCAGATACATATGGATCATTTCCTGGATAAAGCATCTCATCTGCTCCAGTAAGTCCTGTTTCTCTGATCGCTTTTAAATGAAGCTTCCTGATTGCTTTTATGCCTTCAACCATATTGGGTGCCTCATTAAGATCAGGTTGGTGCATCATGCCTTTGTACCCTTCACCAGTAGTTCTTGGTTTGTTTGTATATATTCTAGGTATAATTATAATTTTATCCTTAACCTCTTCTTGAATTTTGGCAAGTCTTGAAATGTATTCGAGTACTGGCTCTTGTGAATCTGCTGAGCATGGTCCAATTATTAACAAGAATTTGTCGCTTTCTCCTGTAAATATTTTTTTGATCAGCTCATCTCTGTCAGCTTTTATTTTAGCTATTTTCTCATCAATTGGTAGCATTTGTTTAATCTCTTCTGAACTTGGTATTCTAGTAATATATTTGAAACTCATATTATTTACTCCTATCATTATTGTGTACATCATTTCACTCTATACTTTAATTATAAACTATTTGGAGACTATGATGATACCATTTTAGACAATATCTCGCTTTTTAGTTCGAATATCTCAAATACCAAAAAGAGCTAACCAAAGGTTAGCTCTTTTTCAATAATTTTTAGATCTATTTAATAGGATGAATATGAATCCAAGTATTACCTGGTTTAAGCACAATCGGATTACCTTCAGCATCCAGGTACAAGGTAGGTTCAGTAGGAGATGCTTTAGACCAGCTTCCTTGAACATACATGCCACCAATGTAGAAATCAGCCTTGCCATTTCCGACCATCTTCCAACCCTTATATTTATTCCTTTTGATTGAATAAGATGTATACTGAACTATCACATTTTTCACCTGCATTTGCTCTTTAGTTTCAGCCGCCATAAAAGTAACTCCACTCATAGAGCGCAAATATACTCCTTTGTCAAAATCATAAACATATGAAACAAAATTCTTAATATTTGTAGTAAAAGAAAGATTTATTTCTTTTACAGAATCTCCAGGATAATATACTGTTGCATCAAACTTCCAGTCCAGAGGAGTTGGACTATAGTCATATAGCTTTTGTGCCAGCAGAGGATTACCCATCACATTATGTGGTGAAGGTGCTGTGTTTACTCGCTTGAATATACCATTCATACCTCCAGTTAAACCTTCTAAATCTATTTTGATTTTATTATGGAGACTATTACCATAAAAGGTATAATCTGCTGAATTATTACTACCTGATCCTGAACCTCCATAATGCATAAATAATGCATCCCATTCGGCCTGTATGTAGAGAAATGGTGCTCGTCCGCTTCTTACTGGCAGAACACTTTCAGGAACTTTATCTGAAAACACACTAACAAAACGGTTGATTGCTCCTTCTACAGGAAACTCATAGACTACATCTGCTGTTTGAAGACCAGTTTGTGGTCTTGCATCAATTGAGTTTTCAATAACACACATAACTGGTTTGTATTCTCCATCGAAGGGTAATCCTGTTGTATGTGAGATCTGGATTAGTCCTGAATCTGTTCCAATTGGCTCCATATAAATTGATGTTCCAGTATCTTTTTCGACTTTGTCCTGTCCAAAATTAAACACGAAAGCTAAAGCAAGCATAAAAATCAAAACTGCAGCTAAGCTAATACTGATTATTATTATCTTTTTTTTCATAATATCTCCCCTTTAACAAACTTAGGATCTGCTATTTAATTACCATAGATATAATATAGTCATTTTACTTTTATCAGTATATCATATAGCTTCCTTTATATCTGCCATTTTTTTAAATTTTGGTGTTTCTGAAATTATAAATAAAAGAACTATCCCCCCCAAGATAGCTCTTTTTAGTCGATATTAAATTTTATTATATGAATATAGATGATTCTAGATGCATCATAATCAGTCGTTAAACTTTGGAGACCAGTAAAGCATCATCATTAAAGGAAATATTATATTTATATATTTATAGAATTCTGTTTTATTTGTATCTTGTTCTATAGTTTTATCTTTTAAAGCTTCATTGATTGCACTTCTGTTCGCTGTTGTCTTTGTTTTTTGTACGGAAGCTCTATTGCTTGAGGCTTCATTGATTGCACTTGTGTATTCTGTAGTATTTGTTTTTTGTACTGTAGTGCTATTACTTGAGTCAACTTTAGTTGCACTTGTGTATTCTGTAGTACTGGTTTGTTGTACTGGTGTGCTATTGTTTGTAGCCGCTTTGGTTACAGTTGTTTTTTGTACTGGAGCACTATTGCTTACAACTTCTTTAATTGGAGTTGTGGTTTCTGTCTTCTTTGGCGTTGGGCTTACAGCAGTAGGACTTAAGGCTGCATTAATTGCTTTTGTATATTTGTAAAATTCTGGTGTTTTTGTTTTTCTTCCTGATGCTGAAAGACTTGAAAAAAAACTTGCTCTTAATCCTGTAGATAACTCTATTTGTACTCCTGAATTACTCAAGTTCTTATTAACAATATTAGCTGTACTAGCTCCCCCTAATGCTGAAGGTGCAGTAGCAACTGTGAATCCAGCAGCTTCTAAATACTTCTTCACATTGCTTATCATTACTTTATCAAGTCCACCAACATAAGTTAGTTTTGCAGAACTTGAAAAACCATGTATTGACAATGTTTTCTTTGAATTATTAACTATACTAAGTGCTATAGGTTCATCAAAATGGGTAGAAG
>JAGXHX010000032.1 GCA_024635955.1 Bacillota bacterium | reverse complement strand
TATTTTAGCGCTCTGTTTGGGAGACATGCCTCCTTCTACAATTCTAATAACTGCTTCTAATCTTTCTTCATACGAATATTTTGACATAAAAATGCACCTCCAAATGTTAGTTTTTTTGTCCAACATTCGGGGTGCACTTCAATTTGACTGCCATTTGTTTTATTCTTATATTATTTATAAATTATTTTTTAACCAATTGGCAACTTGTATGCACATAGGAACGCATTTATTTTCTTTGCTATAGATCTTTTTTGCTTTAGAATCTTTTAATTCCTCTGGATAATCAATATCAAGTAATTCATGACAATTAAGGTTTGACATTGTAGACATCCAATAATCATGAAATTCTCTACCTTTGATATTTGCTTTTTCGTGACTTTCATAATGATTATCACGGCCATATTTTATGCCAATGCTCATCATGGTACCAGTATAAAGTCCACATACATTACCACAGCCATTTATACCTCCACCAAAACAAGAAGCTATCCTAGGTACGAGTGGATCATTTATACCTAAAATATCACAACTTATTAATAGAGTAGACTCTGCACAATTAAAACCATTTCTAAAATATTCTATATTTATATTTTCATCTGATATAATAATTACTCCTTTTTTTGATATGTAAAAGATATAGTTCTATTTAATTAAATAGTTTTAAAATCCTTTCTTACCATCCTTAGTTTAAAAAGTTCTGGATTGAAACGAATTTTCGTGATACATACTAGTCTATCCTCTTGATCGTGGATGTATTCTTCCCAAGTATTGATGGGAGTGTTAGGTTCAATACAGAAAAACTGTGCAATTTTGTCATTTACTACTTCTGGAATAAACTCAACAATTGAATGAAGACTATAAACGCCATAAGTTGCTAGAAAATCAAATAAATCCTTGTCAAGTTTCATATTTAAGTTAAAATCAGCTGGGAATAATCTTACTGGTATATGTATATTATGAAAAGAAGCTATTTTATCATCAGCCTTAACAATTTCATCATAAACATAATAGTCCTCATCCAGAGAATCGTGGAACTTGGCACTTTCCAAGTGTAAATTCGTAAATTCGGTACTAGTTTTATAACCAGCTTGTTTCAAAATTTTTAAAAAATTCATATTTGCATCAATTCGAAAATTAGTATTAACTACACTATTTAGTATAACGTTTCCACGACCATGACGTCTACTTATATATGAAAGAGAAGATAACTCAGCCAAGGCTTCTCTGATAGTATGTTTGCTAGTACCTAGTAGTTCAGACAAACTTTCTTCTGAGGGAAGTGTAGGGGAATCAAAATTTCTTTTTTGTATCATATCTAAAATTGCTCTCGCTACTTTTTTATATAAAGGTGGATTTTTTAAAACTTTCATTTAGGTCTCCTAAGTTTTTATTATATATATATTTCATTCAATATCACATAATATATCATAACTAGAAGAAAAAAACTACAAATAAGATTGACTAAACATTAGGAAAACCTTATAATTAACCAAAGTCATCAAGTCATTGGATGACTAATAACTTATGAGGTGATATTATGTATTTAGCCCTTGATGTTGGCACAACAATTGCCAAAGGCGTATTATTCAATAAAAATGGAGAAGAACTACTAGTAGTAGAAAAACCATTAGAAACTATAATAAGAAAAAAAGACTACTATGAACAGGACCCTGAACAAATTAAAGAAACAATATATGAAGTATTGAAAGAGCTTTTTTCCAGCCAATGGAAAGATGAAATAAAAGCTATTATATTATCTACCCAAGGAGGAGCAATTATTCCTATTAATAAAGAGGGTAAAGAAATATATCCATTTATTTCCTGGTTAGATAACAGAGCAGGAAAATTGATGGAAGATATGAAAAAAGATGGAACGGCTAAAATAGTAAGAGAAAAAAGTGGTTGGTGGCCACAAGTTGGTCTGCCTTTTGTTACCTTATCTTGGTTAAGAAATAATGAACCTGAGATTTTTAATGAAACAGATAAATTTTTATCTTTAAATGACTATTTAGGATACATTTTAACAGGAGAATGTGTAACTAACTTATCATGTGCAGGGGAGGTTCTTTTAGCTAATAGTGTAGAAGCAGACTGGGATCCAGATCTTTGTAGAATACTTGGTATTAAAAAAGAACAACTTTCAGAGATAAAAGAAGCAGAAGCTGTTGTTGGTTACTTAACAAAAGATATTGCTGATAGGATTGGTGCAAATATTGATGTACCTGTAATTAATGGTGGACAAGATCATACATTAGAAGCCTTAGCGGTAGGTATTAATGGTATTGGTAAAAGCATGTTAGCTTGTGGTACAGCCTGGGTTATTAACTGCGCAACAGACAGTGGTGAGTTAAAAAACATACCAAACAATATGGATCTTAACTTTCATATTTTAAAAAACAAATGGGTTATCTCACAATATCTTGGTAGTTTTGGAGGTAATTTTGAATGGTGGATGAACAATTTTTGGCAAGATTGTAAGGGTGAAACTGATAGAAAACTAATGTTTTCAGTTATGAATGAAACCATTGAAACTACAAAATTTGATGAATCACTTATATATCTTCCATACAGTGGAGGAAGACAACTTGAAGGGGTTAGAGAATTCGGTGACTTTATTAATTCAGACACTAGTCATAGTAGAGCTGATTTTACCAGAGCAATGATGGAAGGATCAGCATTTGAAGTTCGCTGGGCCTTGGATAATTTAGAGGAATTCGGCATAAAAATTGATGAGTTATGGATGATTGGAGGAACAGCTAAAAGTCAGCCTTGGACCCATATTATAGCAGATGTATTAGGAGTGAAGGTTTATAGGAGTAACTATTCCCATGGCCCTGCATTAGGGGCAGCATTGATTGGTAGTGTTAGTTTAGGTGATTATCCTAATTATGAAGAAGCTAGAAAAGTATTTACCATAAAAAGTACTATTGTTGAACCTAATATGGAAATGAAAGCAAAATATGATGTGAAATTCGAGAAAATATTTAAACAAAATATGATAAGAGAAAGAGGGAATATTTAGTATGGTAACTAGAAGACTAAGAAAAATATTTAAAGATGATGGCATGGCTTTTGTTGTAGCATGTGATCATGGAATGATTAATGGACCAATGAAAGGAATTGGAAATCTTGAAGAAACGTTAACAGAAGTTATTAAAGCGGAAGTTGATGGCGTTATGGCAACTTATGGCACTGTAAGGAGATTTCCAGAACTATTTGCCAAGACAAACTGGGTTTGTAGACTTGATGGTGCGGCTAGTTTTCTTTCTCCTGTAGGAGCAGTAGGTAGTCAGTTTTTCAATATTGAACAAGCCTTAATGTTAGGAGCAGAAGCATTATGTGTTACTGCTTTTCCAGGAACTAAAAATGAAGAACTTGGCTGGGATACAATGGCTAAGGCTATTTATCAAGGCCACAAGTGGGGCATACCAATGATGGCAGAAATAATGCCTGGAGGTTTTAATGCAGGCTCAGAGTTTAGAAATGTTGGAGTAACTAAAATTGCTGCTCGTATTGCTGCAGAACTTGGAGCTGATTGGGTAAAGATACCTTATGTTGAAGGATATGAAGAAGTAATAGAAACTTGTCCTGTGCCAGTGGTAGTACTAGGAGGACCTGGTATATCAGATCCGGCTGTAACTTTAGAGATGGTAGACAAAGGTCTAAAAGCAGGCTGTAAAGGAGCAACTATAGGAAGAAATATCTGGCAAGCAAAAGATACATATTTAATGGCAAAAGCAGTTGGTGATTTAATACATGGCCGATTAACATTAGAAGAAGCAATAGAATTGGTGAAATAACATGTTGGACTTTAGTAGTCTTGAAGGAATAATGATAGATATTGACGGTACTTTAATGAGAGGGGACAAATTACTACCTGGAGTTAAAGAATTTCTTGAATTTCTCAATATTCCATTTTTGATAGTTTCAAATAATAGTAAATTACCAAAAAGATATGTGGATATTTTTCGAAAAAATAATATTATATTAAAAGAATCTCAAATACTCACTACTACAATCACTACAAAAAAATATTTGGAATCCCATTCTGAAATAAAGAGTGCTTATGTGATTGGCAAACCTGATTTAGAAGAAGTAATAATTACAACAGGTGTAAAGGTTTTAAAAGATTTTAGTGGAGATATTGCTGATGCAGTAATAGTCGGTGGTGATTTTAACTTGAATTATGAGAAATTAAAATTAGCAATTCTTCATCTTCAAGGTGGAGCGGTTTTAATTGGTAGTAATGGAGATATGCTAATACCTACAGAAGAAGGATTAGTTCCAGAAGCAGGAATGACCCTGGCTGCACTTACAGCTGGTGCAGGTATAAAACCAATAATATTAGGAAAACCTGATAAATATTTTTTTGATTGTGCTATAGATATTTTGGGAATAGAAAGCAATAGAGTAGCAATGTTAGGAGATAGACTTGAAACAGATGTATTGGGTGCAATAGATTATGGTATAAAATCAATACTAATTAAGACTGGTGTTGATGATGAGTTAGTAGTAAAGAATAAAGAGATATATCCAAACTTAATAGTGGAAGACTTAGTTAAATTAAAAAAAATGTGGTACAGGAGGATAAATGATGAAAAATAATGTAGTAATAGTAACAGGTGCAGGTAATGGAATTGGTGCAGCTACTGCTAAAATATATGCAGAAAATGGATATAAAGTTGGAGTTTTAGATATAAAAGAATCAGATGCCTCAAAAGTTGTTCATGAAATAAAAATAAATGGTGGTATTGCATTAGCTGTTGCTTGCGATGTTGGTTTAAAAGAAAGTGTGGAGGCTGCAGTAAAAGAAGTCGAATCAAATTGGGGCGATATTGGAACAATAGTAAATAATGCAGGAATTGGGGGACCATTTCATAGAGTGGACGAAGTTGAAGATGATGAATGGGATAGGGTAGTTAATACAAATCAAAAAAGTGTCTTTTTATTTTCAAGAATATTATTACCTAAAATGAAAAAAGCAGGTTTTGGAAGAATAGTAAATGTTGCATCTATACAAGGTTTGCTAGGTAGTCCTTATTCTTCAACATATGTTTCTACCAAGCATGCAGTAATTGGTTATACAAGGACAATAGCAGCTGAGTGGGGCAGATATGGGATTACCTGCAATGCCGTTTGTCCAGGTTATGTAATGACTGCTATGGGTGCACGTGATGATGAATTAGATGATTATACATTAAAAGTAATGGCTAAGAGTCCAGTAAAGATTTTAGCAAAACCTGAGGATATTGGAAACCTAATATACTATATTACGGGAGAACACGGACAATATATTAATGGTTCTATAATTAATATTGATGGTGGAATAACTGCTCATGTAGGCATAATGGAAGTTTAAAGAAACATTATTTTGTGGTAGATGGTATTAATTTCTAACTTCCTAAAAAATAGGACATCTGAGATCTTTGAACTGCACCCCTTTCGTTATTTATGCGGTTATTATACCACATGTCTAACTTTTGGGGTGCAGTTCAGTTTTATGAGGTGTCTTTTTTTGTGAAAAATGTACCCTTAATGTACCTGAAATGAGGTGAAAAAGTGCTACACTTTTTTGATACCAATTCTATAAAAAATTAGTGGAAGATTATATACGCACAATAAAAACAATAATTTAATTAAAATGTTGTACGGTTGAGATATAAGTGCTATATTATATAAATAACAGTCTAAATTATTAGTGAAATAGAGTTCTGTGGAACCAATAAAAATGCACGTGTAATTTAGTGAGGATTAATTTTATAGCAAATCAACAAAATTTATAACTAAGAAGGAGGAATACAATGGAAAATACACTACAAAAACTTAAACGCTTTAATATTATTATGGGTATGTTTCATCTGATTCAAGGTATTATTATGCTTTTCTTGGCAACCACTGTGATTCAAAAGATCGCTGAATTCCAACCGGAAATCATTCAATTTTATCAAACCTTTAATGTCCAGACCCGTACTCTTGAAACCGCTAGTAGGGAGCTTTTCCAATTACCTTTTGGTATTTTGGTTGCATCATTTTTACTTATTTCTGCTATAGCACATGGTGTTATTGTTATAATGAGCAAGCAGTATTTTAAGGATTTGCAATTAGGAATTAATCGATTCCGTTGGTTTGAATATGCCATTAGTTCTTCAATTATGATTACATTAATTGCTACACTATTTGGTATTTATGATATTGGTACTTTATTGTTGATTTTCTCTGGAAACGCCGCTATGAATCTTTTTGGTTTAGTTATGGAACAATTGAATTCTGGAACAGAGAAGAAGAAAGTCATTTGGGGTCCTTTTATTTGGGGTTCAATCGCAGGACTGACACCTTGGGTTGTTATACTGCTTTATATGTTTGGTACTGGTAATTTTGATATGATACCTTGGTTTGTATGGGCTATTGTTGGCACTTACTTTGTTGCTTTTAATACATTCCCTATTAATATGATTTTACAGTATAAAAGAATAGGCAAATGGAAAGATTATATGTATGGTGAAAGAGTCTATATTATATTAAGCTTAGTTGCCAAAACATTTCTTGCTTGGTTAGTTCTATTTGGTGCTATGCAACCGTAGTAACTCACTGAAATAGAGATAAATTATATATGAAAATTCAGAACAAGGCATTTTGTTTTTATAACAATGGAATGCCTTGTTTTTTGTTTTACTTCAGGCAGGATAAAAACCAGTATTAAGAGAAAATTATAGTTTCTTATGCATAGACGAACTATATGAGAACAAGCAACAATATTAAGTAATTAAAAGAGTTAAAAATAAACTTAACTCTTTTTTATTAATTTCTTTAAATGAATTGGTATTTTTTAAATTTGAATGTATAATAAATATAATATATACAAATACATAGGAATAAATTCTATCTATATATTTCATTGGAGGGTATTAAATAAAATGGATTACGCTTTTTATATTGAAAGGTGGACAATTACAGGTCTTTTAAGTGCCTTAGTAATTACTTTGTTCATTATTATGCTTTTTACTATTAGTGCTAAAAATAAAGAAAAAGGAATGAAGTTAAATTACAAGAAACTATTTAATCATATGAATGAAGGTTTTGCTTTACATAAAATAATTTGTGACGTGGGCGGAAAACCTATAGATTATATGTTTTTAGAAGTTAATGAAGCTTTTGAACAAATAACTGGCTTAAAAGCTGAAAATATAGTAGGTAAACTTGTAACTGAAGTATTACCAGAAACTGAAGATTATTGGATCCAAACATTTGGTAAAGTTGCAATTGAATCTATACCTATAAAATATACAAATTATACAAAAGAATTAGGCAAGTACTTTCATGTAAGTGCCTATAATACAAAACCTATGGAATTTGCAACCATATTTACCGATATTACCGCTGAAATAAATACAACAGAGAAAATGAATTTTGAAAAAAACTTGTTAATAACCATCCTTGATGGTGTAATGTCAGGTTACTGGGATAAAAATTTCAAAGATAATACAGCATACTATAGTTCATCATATAAAAATATGTTTGGTTATGAGGATAATGAACTTAATAATAATCCTGAATTATGGAAAGAACTTATTTATGAAGAGGATATTAATAAATCATTAATTATGTTTGATAATCATGTAAAAAGTTTAGGGAAAATACCATTTTATCATGAAGCTAGATATAAACATAAGGATGGTTCAATAGTTTGGGTTATAAAATCTGGGCAAGTAGTGGAATGGGATGAAAATAATCAACCTATAAGATTAGTTGGTTGTAATATCAATATAACAAAAATGAAAAATTTAGAAAGTACTATTAGAAATGAAAGAAATCTATTTCAAACTACATTACACTCAATTGTTGATGGAGTTGTATCTATAAACCTAGAAGGTGAAATTCAATTTATAAATAATTCTACAGAAATAATCACAGGCTATCAAGAAGAAGAAGTTTTAGGTAAAAACATTGTTGAAATCCTCGAACTCTTAGATGAGAAAAGTGAAGAGAGAATAATTTGTTTCCTTGAAGATTTCTTAGATCCAATTAAATTAATTAGAGATGATTTGTCTATAATAATTAAGTCGGGAGAGATAGTTCCTATTGAATATAGTATTGCTCCGATCACAAATTCTAAAGGAAAAATTGAAGGTTCTGTCATGGTTTTCAGAGATATTAGAGAAAAGAAAAAAAGACAAGAGCGTATTAACTATTTAAGTTATCATGATCAATTGACTGGACTATATAATCGTTATTATTTTGAAGAACAATTGTTAAAGTTGAACACTGAAGAGTATTTACCTTTAACATTGGCAGTTATTGATGTTAATGGACTAAAACTCACAAATGATGCTTTTGGGCATGTTGTTGGTGATAATTTGTTAAAGGTTGTTGCAGACACGTTGAAAAAACACTGCAGATTGAATGATGTGGTTTTCAGAGTAGGGGGAGATGAGTTTGTTATACTTATGCCTAATACTGAAGATGAAGATGCAAAAGAAATTTTTAACGATATTTATAGAAATTTAGAAAAAATAGAGTTTAATAATATTATAATATCTGTTTCTATTGGCTGGGCTACTAGAAAATTCAAAACAGAAAACATAAATGAGATCTATAATAAAGCTGAAGAATATATGTATCGTAAAAAAATAACTGAAGGACAGAGTATGAGAAATAGAACTGTACAAGTTATTTTAAACACTCTAAAAGAAAAAAATAAAAGAGAAAGAATTCATTCTCAAAATGTTAGTATACTTAGTAAAAAAATTGCTGAAATAATGAAGTTTAAACCCGAGGTTGTTAAAGAGGTGGAATTGGCAGGTTTGCTACATGATATTGGCAAGATCACCATTGATGAGAATATACTAAATAAAAAAGAGACATTAACAAAGTATGAATTTGAACAAATACAAAGACATCCTGAAAGTGGTTATCAGATAATGAAATCAGCTGATGCTTATACCAAACTTGCAGATTATATTCTTTCACATCATGAAAGATGGGATGGTAAAGGTTATCCAAGAGGTTTGGCAGGAGATAATATTCCACTTATTGCAAGAATAATAAATGTCGCTGATTCTTATGAAGCGATGACTACAAACAGACCCTACAGAAAAGGTATGAATCATGAAGAGGCTTTAGTTGAATTGAAAAAATGTTCAGGGACGCAATTTGATCCTTATATTGTAGCTGCTTTTAGAAATTATTGTTTATATAATGAATTGTAAAAATATTATATTTATTAAATAAGGATTATATAAAATGAGTATGAAAAATTTAGAAGAAAAAATAATAAGAGCATCAAAACTAAATAAATGTCGAAAGTGTAAATGTTTTGAAGAAACACTAGCTACAATTCGGAAACAACTTGAAGTTAAAACGGATGAAGTTTCATTGTCAATAAAAGGGGAAATTAATAAAGCGATAAGCAATTTATTACCATCAGAGTATACATGACTTGGTTGTAATATCTGCAGGTCTGCAGATATTGCTAATGAATTTGATGCTTTATTTGAGGATTTATCAAGCATTCATGTTATAGAAGGATTTGAAAATTCAAACATGCTTCCTGCCATAGGCGAATTTCATCTACTATCAAGAGATGGTTGGATAGCCATTACTACCTTGGCGAGTGTAGACTTATCTGATGAAATTGCAAGAAAAAAACCGGTTGGAGTTAGTATTGTTGGAAAGACTGAAACGGAAAATATTGGTATTGAAAAAGTTATCAAAAATATTTTGGCTCTACCAAATGTCTCCTACCTTATTATATGTGGTAATGAGTCTAATGGTCACTATAGTGGGGACACATTACTATCAATAGTGAAAAATGGAGTTACTAATGATAAAAAAGTTATTGGCTCATTAGGCAAAAAAAGTATTTTGAAAAATATCACAATTGAAGAAATTGAATATTTCAGAGAAAATATAGAAGTTATTAATATGATTGGAAATAATGATATGGATAATATTATTAATAAAATTGGAAAATTAAAATTTCAACAAAAAAACAAAAAAACTAAAATAAATATTGAAGAAAGAGTGATAATTAAAGCTGAAGTAAAGGATCCAAATAAAGTTAAGTTGGATAAATTAGGTTATTTTGTAATCACACCAAATGAAGTGGAGGCAAAGATTACAGTTGAACATTACGGAAATGATAATAAACTGCTACATATTATTGAAGGTTATGATGCTAGAAATATATATTGGAATATAATTGAAAATGGTTGGATTAGCGAGATGAGTCATAGTGCTTATTTGGGTAAAGAATTAGCTAGAGCAGAGCTATCAATGAAATATAATTTTAAATATATTCAGGATAAGGCTTAGTTATAAAAAAACAACTCAACAAAAAAATTGTTGAGTTGTTTAATATAGTTAATTACTTAACTATATTAAATATCTATTTAACAGGCTTTCCTGTTACCATATGAATAGCATTTTCATTTTTTAATCCATAAATCATACGTTGTCTTGTAGCAATGAAGTTAACATTATGTAATGCTATTTGGACAAAATCTGAATGAGGATGATCATTCACACTAAAATCTAAGAAAGCACCAAAACCGATTTTACCTGCTGCAAAAACTGAAGAGTAATTCATAAACATCTCATCCATGGAGTTTATACTCATTAGATATGTCATATATGATGGAGATTCAATTAATAGTCTTTCCATACCCAAATGTTTTAGGATATACAACAATAAAGGACCATCAGTTTTAGAACCTTCACCAGTTCCAATTAATAGACGTTGTTGGGGTTTTGCTTCAAATAAACCCTTTAATTCATCAATATTGACTTCATCCTTGTTTTTATAAGGTCCTAATACAATGAAATCTATATCGCTATTTTTTTTAACATAATCAACACCATTAGGTGAAGTTGCAATTGCCAAAGGAGCATCAATATCAAAAACTGAATGTTTTAAAGGAATATCTGTTCCATCAAAGGATACTAGAATATGAGCTGGACAATAGTGTTTTTTCTTTAAATAATCTAATCTCAAATCAGCAAGATCCTTATCAAAACAATTTGCATTCATTACTTCATTATCAATTAAAGTTCTGGCTCCAATAATAATACCATCAGAATAAAAGCGCAATATGTTTAGTACCCAGTAATCTCCAAGTCCACCATCAGGGTCTCTAAAGTTATTCCCAGCGATTAAATCACCATGACTATCATCTGGGAAAGAAATCTTACCATCCACAGAAACCACAATTGAAGCAAAGGTATAGGGTCTGTCAGCAGGTGCTGGAGGGAATTGAACTTCGCCATAACCCTCTAAAATTTTAGCTGGTGTAGCTGGATCTGGAGAAATGGCTTTTACCTCATTGAAATAGTCCTCATTTCTCATTAATGTTTTAAATTTGACCTTCTCAACAGGAAAGTCTATTAAAGTAAAATCATTCATTTAAGAACCTCCTATAATTATTGATTGTTATAAATATTCTTTTAACAGTTACTAAATTATACTCCTTGAGTCATCCAATGTCTATAGTTGGGCAAGAGATTAGAGAGATTTTAGTCATATTAGTAAATATGATAGACTATAGGGAATAACAGATGGTAAAATAGAAGAACAGAAGAAAATGAGGCACTTATAGTTTACGCCTTAAAGAATGGAGACGATAATAATGAAGCTTAAAAATAAAATTGCAATTGTAACAGGTGGAAATTTAGGTATTGGTGAAGCAATAGCCAGAGAGTTTGCTAGAGAAGGAGCACAATTAATTATTCTTGGAAGAAATATAGATAGAGGGACTAATGTTTGTAACAATTTAAGTAGTGAGTTTGGAGTTAAAGCAGAATTTTTTCAAACTGACTTTAATGATTCCAAAGCAATTATTAAAACTATGGAAGAAATAACAAAAAAATATACTAAGATTGATATATTAGTTAATAATGCAGGAATAGCTACTTCAGGTACGGTTGAAACTCTTGATGAAGAACAATGGGATGAAATATTTAGAGTTAATGTAAAAGCACCTTATCTTATAAGTAAATATATTATTCCTGTTATGAGAGAAAATGGAAGTGGGAGTATCATTAATATTGGTTCCTCAGCAGGGCTGGTTGGAGCCTGGGGGCTTCATGCCTATAGCGCAACAAAAGGTGCGATTATTCAATTAACCAAAAGTATGGCAGCAGAATATGCTAAAGAAAATATAAGAGTTAATGCTCTTTGTCCAGGTGCTACAGCAACTCCACTAATGGATAATGTGGATCAGGAATTTATAAAGATGATACCTATGCAAAGAATGGCTAATCCAATGGAGATGGCTAAAGGTGCAGTATTTTTAGCAAGTAGTGATTCAAGTTATATGACTGGTTCTAATTTAGTGATTGATGGTGGTTTTACCGCTGTATAACAATAAATGGGGGTAGAGAATGAGTGTTTTTGAAATAATAATGCTTTTATGTTTTGGAGTAGCATGGCCTTTTTCAATCTATAAATCTATAAAATCCAGGTCTAATAATGGAAAGAGCATTATTTTTCTTCTTGTAGTAATGATAGGATATTTAGCCGGTATATTGCATAAGATGTTTTATAGCTATGATCTTGTAATTTATCTATATGCTTTAAACTTTATAATGGTTAGTATAGATGCAGTATTATGGTTTAGAAATAATAAATTAATAAAAATTAATAATAAGGTGATTGATAAATAAAGTGGTATAGGAGTAAGGATAGGATGATTTATGGATATAATTTTAAAACTATAATCGGTGAATTTGGATTATTAGAATCTGATGATAAATTGGTTGGGGTATTACTTCCAGGTGAAGATATGCCTCTGAATGTAATTATGAAAGAATCTGATTTATTATTTGAGGCAAAAAAACAAATTGAAAGCTATCTTGATGGAGATATAAAAGAATTTAATCTACCTATTTTTTACGATGGAACTGACTTTATGAAAAGTGTCTGGTCTGCATTGAGTACAATTACTTATGGTACTACTAAAAGCTATAAGGATATAGCTGTAACTATAGGCAGTCCAAAAGCAGCAAGAGCGGTTGGTATGGCTAATAATCGAAATCCTTTACCTATCATAATACCTTGTCACAGAGTTATTGGGAATCGAGGTAATTTAATAGGATACAGAGGTGGCTTGAATATTAAGAAACAACTATTAGAGTTAGAAAGAATTGTGTGTGAAAATGAAAAAAAACAGCAAATTGTTGAAAATATTATTTAGGACAGTCATTGGATTTCTTGTTGCAATCATTTTGTCTTTTATTGCTTTCTATATTTATACCTTAGATTATTATAGGGTTGATAGTGTTGCTGAAAATACTGTGATCACCCAAACTATGGATGATTACTATATTTTTGAACCTGATACAATCCCTGATAAAAATATAGGATTTATCTTTTACCCAGGAGGCAAAGTAGAAGCTTTAGCCTATGCACCTTTAATGAAAAAATTATCTGATAATGGAATTACAGCTATCTTAGTTAATATGCCATTTAATTTGGCAGTTTTGAATATTAATGCTGCTGATGATATTAGGAATGACTATAATAAGTCGGGAAATATTAATAAATGGTATATTGGCGGTCATTCATTAGGTGGAGCTATGGCAAGTAGTTATATAGCTGATGCAAAATATAAATTTAATGGACTAGTCTTATTAGGAGCTTATCCAATAAATGATTTTGATATACCTCTTTTGACCATAATAGGAAGTAAAGATAAAATAGCTAATGATGAAAAGGTAAAAGAATTAGAAAGTCTTCTAATAATTCAAGGTGGCAATCATGCTAATGTTGGTGATTATGGCCTGCAAAAAGGAGATGGTAAAGCATCAATTACCAGGGAAGAACAACAACAAATCACAGTTGATGCTATTATAGATTTTTTCACCAAGTAAACAAAACTACAGATAGATAAAAGGAGGTAAGTTATTATGAAAAAATCTCAATAATTTTATTAACAGTTGTCTTTTTATTTGTGTTCGTTGGTTGTAGTAGTGGTGGTGACACTAAATCAGCGATGGATAGTGGAGGTATTGTTGTATCAGAAGAAGTAACTAAAGCACCTGATAGTAGTGTAGTTCCTAAAGTGGATGCTAATTTTTCTCCTGATAAGATTATTCGTACTGGTAGAGTAGAACTTTATACAGATGATTATTTAAGGACAGTTGATAAAATTAATTCTTATGTGAATGGAATAGGTGGATTCATACAATCCTCAAATGACATTTTTGGGGACAGCAATAATAATAGCTTAGCTAGTAGTGGTTATATGATTATACGTGTGCCATCGGCTAAATTTAATGCCTCTATGGATGAAATCAAGTCATATGGTCGTGTTGTCGGTTCTGGTACCCAGACTGAAAACATAACTGAAAATTATCAGGACATAAATAGCGAGTTAAAAAGTTTGAACGTTGAAGAAGATAGACTTTTAAATTATTTGACTAAGGCAGATAAGATTGAAGATTTATTGAATATTGAAAAAGAACTTGCTAGAGTTAGAACATTGATAAACTCTAAAACCTCTATATTAAATAATTATGATAAACAAGTTGGTTATTCAACTATAAATATTAATCTGACTGAGAGTAAATCAGCGACTGGAAATATAGAGTCTCCCTTCTCTGGTTTTGCTTTGAAGATTAGTAGTGGTTTTGTTTCTTCAATAAATTTCTTAATGAATTTGTTGGCTGGAGTAATAGTCTTATTTTTTAGATTATTGCCATTTATTGTACTTGTTGGAGTAGTTTTAATAATAGTTTGGATAGTACATAAAAAATCTAAAAAATAGAAAGAGGTGTTTAAATGTATGGAGTTAAGATTACTGTAGATTCAGTTGGACCAGTTCCTTGCGGATCAGGTCTGAAGGTTGGTGATACATGGTCAATTAATGCCAAGAATGGTAGTTTAGTGATGGAAGATTTTAATGGTTGTTGTCCAGAATTATTGAATACTGTATTACCTCATTGTTTGGTGATGGCTCTTGATGGTAAAATGTCCTGGGAAATAGAGGGCAAGTCAACAAGTTGTTGTCCAGATCCTAATAGTTTAGTTGTTGTTAGTATAGAGCGTATACCAGAAATAGTGGAATAAAAATATAAAAAAACTTGCAAAAAATCTAGTAATTAGTATAATTATATATACAATTTAAAATCGATGTAACCTGCATTGAAAATAAGGGATAAGGGGAGAATTACCCTTTGTTTAGCTTTGGAGGTAAGGAAATGTTTAAAAAAATTATA
>JAGXHX010000031.1 GCA_024635955.1 Bacillota bacterium | reverse complement strand
GGCTGTTATGTTATTGATGGAAAAGTTACTAACAATTCTAAGTTAAGAGTACTAAGAGATGGAATTATTATTTATGAAGGTGATATAGATTCTCTTAAACGTTTTAAAGATGAGGTTAAAGAAGTTGCTCAGGGATATGAGTGTGGATTAAGCGTTGTAGGTTTTAACGATATTAGAATAGGTGACGTTATTGAGGCGTATACAATAGAAAGTATAGCTAGAAAGTTAGATTAGGAGTATATTATGATAAAAAAACATCATCGTAGTCAAAGACTAGAGGGTGAGTTAATGAAAGTTTTATCTGAGATTATTAGAGAAGATCTTAAAGATCCAAGATTGCATATGATAACTATTACAGATGTGACTGTGGTAAAGGATTTATCATTTGCTAAGATCTTTATTAGTCATCTTGAGGAAGATAAGGCTAAAGCCGGTTTAGAAGCACTAAATAAAGCTAAAGGTTTCATAAGAAAACAAATAGGAATGAAACTAAAATTAAGGATAGTTCCCGAAATTGCCTTTTTTATTGATGACACTTTAAATTATAGCTTAAAAATAAACAAGATTTTAAAGAGCTTTGAAAAAGAAGAGAAAGAATAGTCATGAAAGAATTAAAGAAATATCTAAAAAAACTAGTAAAGTCACCTGTTCTAGTTGTTAGTCATGAATCGCCTGATGGTGATGCTATTGGTTCATCAATTAGTATGGGATATTTGCTGAAGGAATTAGGATTCAATCCAATCGTTGTGAATAAGGAACGAGTTCCTGCTAAGTATATTTTTTTGGAAAAAGATATTCAGATTAAATGCATAGATGATTTACAAGAAGCTGATAAATTGGAGAAATATAATGTTTTTGTTATGGATTCAGCTAAAATTGATAGAATAGGTTTTTCTTTAAGTGAAATATTTCCTAACCATGAGAACATAGTGAATATAGATCATCATGTAAGTAATGATTATTTTGGCACTAGAAATTTTGTATTTCCGAACATGTCAGCTACATCAGAAATTATTGGTAGTGTTTTTCTTGATATGTTTGGGTTTATACCTAAGGATGCTGCAACAGCAATATATACTGGTGTTATGACTGATACTGGCAATTTAACTTATGAATCGACTACGAGTGCAACAGTTGCGTTAGTAAGTATTCTTCTAGAAATGAAGGCAGATTTTAACGCTATGAGAAAGTCAGTATATGAAAATGAAAGTATAGGTCAAATGTATGGCTTAAAAACTATTTTAAATAATATGGATATTACAATGGATGGTTTTGTTGCTTATACATATCTTCCTTATGATATTACTGTTTCAAATGATTTAACAGCGGGAGATATAGAAAATTATGTGGATTATCCTAAGAAAGTATCATCATGTGAAGTTGCTATACTTTTTAAAGAGTTCATAAAAGATGAGATTAGAGTTTCAATTAGAACTAAAGGTATAGTAGATGCAAATAAATTAGCTTCTGTATTTGGCGGAGGTGGACATAAAAGAGCCGCTGGGTTTAGAATAAGAAAACCTATGGATCAGTCCATGAAATTTGCTTTAAACAGAATAGTTGAAGGTTTGAAAAATAATGAATGGAATAATTAACGTCTATAAAGAAAAAGGTATGACATCTCATGATGTTATACATAAACTTAGAAAAATATTAAAAATGAAAAAAATTGGACATGCTGGAACTTTAGATCCTGAAGCTGAAGGAGTGCTAATTGTTGGAGTGGGTAAAGGCACTCGATTATTAGAATATGTCGGTGATGGCTATAAAGTATATGAGGGTGAAATAGTTTTTGGTTTAATTTCGGATACTGAAGATGTTTTTGGAAGTATAAGTCAGGTCGATTATTCTCCAGAAATACTTGATGAATGTAAGCTCAGAGATATATGTGATAGTTTATCAGGAACTACTATTTCTCAAAAGCCACCAATGTATTCAAGTGTTAAAGTTAAAGGCAGAAAGCTTTATCAATATGCAAGAGCAGGGATTGATGTAGACAGACCAAGTAAAAAGATCGAAATTGTTAATTTGTTTTTAAAAGAGGGTTTATATTTTTCTGATGGATATTGGCGAGCAAAGTTTGTAGCCAGTGTTTCAAAAGGGACTTATATAAGAACCTTATGTGTTTATATAGGAGAATTATTAGGTGTTCCAGCTGTGATGGGCAATTTGAAAAGAATTCAAATTGGTCATTTTATGTTGTTTGATAGTTTGAAATTAAGCATCCTGGCTGAAATGATGTCAAATAATGACATGTCTTTCATACTTCCTCTAAAAGAGGCTGTCTTAGAAGGAATGTTACAGATAGAACTTGATGAAGATTCTTTTACCAAAATAAGATTAGGACAGAAAATTGAAAATATATTCCCAGTCGAGAATGAAACTATTTTTGCTGGGATTTATAAGAATAAACTTGTATGTATATTGAAAAATGTGGATGGAATTTTGAGAATAATAAAAAATGTAGGTGTATAATGATTGTCTTTAATGGTATCGAGGATTTTAAGCTAGAAGGTGAAATTACTGCAATATTAGGTAATTTTGATGGTTTGCATCTGGGTCACCTTGAGTTGATTAAAGCGGGTTTGAGTTTAGGGGGTAAGGTTGTTGTTGTTACGTTTGAACCACATCCATTTTCTATTAAAAACCCAAAATTCAAGCGATTGCAAACTTTTAATGAAAAACTAATTTATTTTAACAAATTAGGAATTGATGGACTTTTAATTATTGATTTCAATAAAAAGTTTGCGTCAATGGATAAAGAATCATTTATTGAAGATATTTTAGTCAATAGACTTAATGTTAGCAATATTGTGATAGGTTATAATTATCATTTTGGTAAAAATGCAAGTGGCAAAAGCGTTGATATTGTTACACTAGGTGAAAAGTTTGGTTATAATTCTATAATAATTCCTGCATATAAAATTGGTCATAAAGTTATAAGTTCATCTATCATTAGAAATTATATTTCTGATGGTAGAATTAATGAAGCGAATAAGTTTTTGGGGAGATTGTTTTCACTTGAAGGTATTGTGGTTAAAGGCCATGGGATTGGTAGAAAAATTGGATATCCAACTGCTAATTTATTAGTAGAAAATAATAAGTTATTGCCAAAGCCTGGTGTTTACAGTATTTTAGCTGATGTCAAAGGTAGCGAATATGCAGGTTTTTGTAATGTTGGATTTCAACCAACTTTTGATGATAGGGAAAAACTATTAGTAGTAGAGGTTAATTTATTTGATTTTGATGAAGATATTTATGATGAATTGATTTGTGTTTATTTTATTGATTATTTAAGAGATGTAAAAAGATTTGAATCTATAAATTCTCTTATAGAAGAACTGAATATTGATAAAATAAGGGCTTTGGGCTCAGTTTCTAATAATGTTATAGGTAAGTATTGATTTTTATTGATATTTGTTATAAACTATCATAGTGAACTTTATGCTTGGTTTTAGGATCTCCAACCTTTGACGAGGCTTATAGGGATAATATATTTAGGAGGAAGAATTAATGGAAAAGATGGAAAAAAAAGATATCATTACAATGTATCAGACTAAAGAAGGAGACACTGGGTCACCAGAGGTTCAAATCGCTTTACTAACTAATAGAATTACTTATTTGACTGCACATTTGAAAGTTCATAAAAAAGATTTTCATACTACAAGAGGATTATTAATGCTTATTGGTCAAAGAAGAAGATTTCTTAATTATTTAGAAAAAAATGATTTTGATAGATATAGAAGTATCATTACTCGTCTTGGTTTGAGAAAGTAAATTTTAAATAATAAGTATTTTACTAAGCAAACATAGTTTATATTATGTTTGCTTTTTTAGTTATAATTAAAATAATTTAATAATATATCTAATTATCACTAATATGGATGGAAGAGTAGGGTCCTATAATATTATTTACAAATTAAATAATTTTATGTTATAATCATTTATGATGTATTTGTATTTTTAGAGTTAATTTTATAAAGAAACAAAGTGAATTATAATGGGGGCTATATTGTGGATGAAATAACAGAAACAGAAATAGATTTTATTGAAATATTAAAAAAAATTAAGAAAAACTGGATATTTATAATGGGCATTACAATTTTAGTAGTAATAGCAACATTTATTATAGGTTCTGTTACATACGAACAAAGATATGAAACAAATATGAAGTTACTAGCAGTGAAAGAAAATACCATGGATACAACTTTGATTGATTTGAATAATTATTCAAGCTCAATGGCTACATTTATTGGTATTGCTAGAACTAATTCGGTAGCAGAAAAAGCATTTTTAAAGTTTGATAAAATGGATTCCGATGAATATACAAAGGACTTAAATGTAAGCTTGGAAGCTGGGACAATGATTATTAACTTTAATATTATTAGTGAAAAACCTAGTTATGCATTTTCGGGAATTCAAGCATATCAAACTTCATTTATAGAAGTAGTTGAGCAATATTATCCGGACTGGAAATTTATTGTGATAGAAAAACCAGTTTATCCTAAAGAATCTATAAAACAAAATACTTACCGAAATTTAACTATAGCATTTGTAGTTGGACTTTTGAGTTCAGTAACATTTGTTTTTTTATTAGACTATTATAAAAATAACAAATATAAATAAGGAAATTGAAGTATATATTATAATATTTTTTTTAAATTACAATGAAAATATAGGGAGCCTGGATTTAAACAGGGTCCCTTTACTATTGCTTGAAAACAGAAAATAAGATATAATTAAGAAGATTATAAAGAAGAATGAAAAGAAGAGAAAGATTTGGAGGAAACCAAGTGAACAACCCATTAATTAAAAAAATACAACTAGGCAACGAAACATTAGTACTGGAAACAGGAAGAATGGCTAAGCTTGCATCTGGAGCAGTACTCGGTACTTATGGTGATACTGTGGTATTAGCAGCAGCATCAGTAGCTAAGAAGCCGAGAGAAGGAACTGACTTTTACCCATTAACAATTGACGTAGAAGAAAAAATGTACGCTGCAGGAAAAATCCCCGGAGGCTTTATTAAAAGAGAAGGCCGTGCTGGAGAAAGATCAATCCTAACAGCAAGACTAATAGACAGACCGATAAGACCTTTATTTCCAGATGGATATAAAAATGACATACAAATAGTTTGTACGGTTTTATCAGTTGAAGATGATAATGAGCCAGATATCCTAGCTATGAACTGCGCTTCAGCAGCACTTCACTTATCTAGTGCACCATTTGATGGCCCAATAGGTGCAGTTAGAGTAGGATATATTGATGAAAAATTTATTATAAATCCTAACCTTGAACAAAGAGATGCTTCACTAATCAACTTAACTGTAGCAGGAACTAAAGATGCAGTAATGATGGTTGAAGCAGGAGCTAAAATAGTACCAGAAAAAATTATGCTTGAAGCTATTTTATTTGGACATGAAGAAATAAAAAAAATAGTAAGTTTTATTGTAGATTTTAGAAATGAAGCCGATAAACTTGGACTTTGTAAAGAAAAATTTATTTATGTTCCAGAAGAAAAAAATCAAGAAGCTATTGAAAGCTTTAAAGCTTTAATAACCCCTGCAGTTAATCAATGCATAGAAGAAATTCTATCTGAAAATCTTGCTAAACAACCAAGAGATGAAAAGTTAAGTCTCTTAAAAGAATCATTAGTTAAAGAATATTTTGCCGATAAAGATGAAGTTCTAACCACACAACCAGAACAAGTTAGATGGTTTAAAGAATTATTTGGTGAAATTGAAAAAGAAGCATTCAGAGAGTTAATGCTTGATAGACAAATAAGAATTGACAACAGGAAGTTGACTCAAGTGAGACCGATAACCTGTGAAGTTGACATTCTTCCTAGAGTACATGGATCAGCTCTATTTACTAGAGGTGAAACACAAGTTTTAAGCGTTGTAACATTAGGACCAAATAGTGACGAACAAATAATTGATGATATAAATACAGTTACTTCAAAAAGATATATACATCACTATAATTTTCCAGCTTTTAGTGTAGGTGAAACAAAACCTATGAGAGGACCTGGAAGAAGAGAAATTGGACATGGTAATTTAGCAGAAAGAGCAATAATACCTGTATTGCCGACTCAAGAGGACTTCCCTTATGTAATGAGAGTTGTTTCAGAAGCGTTAAGTTCCAATGGTTCAACTTCTATGGGTAGCGTTTGTGGAAGCTCACTTTCGTTAATGTCCGCAGGAGTACCAATCTTAGGACAAGTATCAGGAATAGCAATGGGTCTTATAAAAAAAGGTGACAAAATTGCAATTCTAACTGATATTCAAGGCATGGAAGATCATTTAGGAGACATGGACTTTAAAGTTGCTGGAACCAAAGATGGTGTTACTGCTTTGCAAATGGATATTAAAATTGATGGTATAAATAGAGAAATACTAGAAACTGCACTTGAACATGCTAAAGCTGGTAGAATGCACATAATGAATATTATGAATGAAACTTTAAATACACATAAAGAATTATTATCTCCATATGCACCTAAAATCGTTTCTATGGACGTTAATCCAGATAAAATTAGAGAAATCATTGGACCTGGAGGAAAAATGATTAAGAAAATAATCGAAGATACTGGTGTTGCTATGAACATTGATGATAGTGGAAGAGTTGAAATTGCTGGAGTAGAACAAGCTGGCATCGATAAAGCAATAGATATTATTAATAAAATATGTGCAGAAGTAGAAGTTGGTAAAATTTACTTAGGAAAAGTTAAAAAAGTAACAGACTTTGGTGCTTTTGTAGAAGTTATTGAAGGCGTTTATGGAAATCCAGGTAGAGAAGGACTTGTTCATATTTCTGTCTTAGATGTAAAAAGAGTGAATAAAGTAGAAGATGTAGTTAGTGAAGGTGATGAAATATTAGTTAAGGCTTTAAGCTTTGATGATAAAGGCAGATTAAAACTTTCTAGAAAAGATGCTATGTTGGAACAAGAATAGAAGGAGATACTTGTGAAAAACAAACTGATAGTTCTATTATCCATATTCCTATTGTTGTTATCAGTTGTTTCTATTGTTGTATTGGTAATTAAAGATAATAAACAAGCAATAAAAGTCGATGTAAGATATGCTGTAACAAGTACTACAGTTAAAGATAATAAAGCAAAAATAAAAGTTATGGCAGGTGTTTTTTCAGGAAAGGATGTTGATCCATTTAGTAATGTGAGCTTAGTTGATGATAATAAATTATCATACTATCCTTTGAATGGATTTAGCAAACCTAGTCTCAATAAAGGTGATTCTTTAGAGATGACTTTTGATTTCTTCAATCCTGATAGAGTAGAAAATGTTTTAGAAATTAAAAACAGTGATGGGGTTATAACTAAAATTGATATAACCCTGCCCGAAGTATTTAGCAAAAACACAACTGACATTAAAATTATTACTGATAAAGTAATAGCACCTCAAATTACGGATAAATAAACAAATAAAAATGAGCAGGATAACCTGCTCATTTATTTTAATATTATATTAAAATGTTTGTTCCAGTAAGAAAGCAACACTAGGTTGGCTGTTAAGCTCTTTCTACTTTGCCAGAACGTAGGCAACGACTGCATACATTTAGCTTTTTTGATGCTCCAGCTACTGAAGCTTTTACTGGTTGAATGTTTGGATTCCACTTTCTTTTTGTTTTAATATGAGAGTGGCTTACATTATTACCGGACATCTGACCTTTTCCACAAATCTCGCATTTTGCCATATTTGGCACCTCCTATCTATCACAAACGAAATATATCATATATCAATACTCTAGAATTATAGCAAATGTATAATAATAAATCAAGTTCATATTTTGATAATAATATAAGTATACACTGTTTTCTATTTATTTCATATCTGATATAATATAGAAAATAGATGTTTCTTAATGAGGGAGGAATTTGGCATGGTAGAACTAAAAATAACTCAAGAAGGTAAAATTGATATTTCTGAAAACCTAGTAAGTAAAGTTGCAGGTAAAGCAGCTGTTGAATGTTATGGTGTTGTTGGAATGGTTTCCAAAAATTTCAAAGAAGGCATCCAAAAATTTTTAGGTAAAGAACAGTATGATAAAGGTATAGAAGTTATATACACAGAAGGTTTATGTGAGATTAATGTTCATGTTATTTTAGCCTACGGTGGAAAAATTGATGCATTTGCTCAAAACATTATGGATCAAGTAAGTTATGCAGTAGAGCACTATATTCCTCATATGGAAAAAATTGTAAATATTTATGTTGACGATATAGCTATAGTAAATTAAGAAAGAGGAATTTATTTTTGAAAGCGATAACTGATGTAGGTGAAATAAAAAAAATATTTAAAGGTGCACTAGCATATTTAGAAAATAAAAAAGAAGAAATTAATAATTTAAATGTTTTTCCTGTGCCAGATGGTGATACAGGAACAAATATGTATTTAACTATGCATTCTGCAATAAAAACAATTGAAGATAGTGAACCCAAAAATTTCACGGAATTTGCTGAAGCACTTTCAAAAGGTGCTTTATTAGGTGCGAGAGGAAATTCTGGAGTTATATTGTCTCAAATTTTTAGAGGAATTGCGGTTGGTATGCATGGTAAAGGGTCTGTTGACGGGAATATTCTATCTAAATGTTTCAGTCTAGGTACAGAAATAGCTTATAAAGCAGTAAAAAAGCCTGTTAAAGGCACGATACTTACAGTAATGGATGGTATTAGTGAAGGAGCTGCAGAGGCACTTAAAAAGCAAGATGATATATACTATGTTTTGGAACAAAGTATAATAGCAGGGCAGATAGCTCTTGATGAAACGCCAAACTTGTTACCAGTCTTAAAAGAAGCGGGAGTAGTAGATGCTGGTGGATACGGTTTATTAATAATACTAGAAGGCATGTATAAAACTGCTATAGGAAAAAGTTTAGTTTTTGATACTAAAGAAATGGTTATTGACTCTCCGATAGTAGATAAATCCTACCAAGACATAAATGATATTAAATATACATATTGCACAGAGTTTATAATACTCGACCCAAAAGTAGATAATGAAACTTTAAGAAATAAATTAGATAGTCCTGAAACAGGAGATAGTTTAGTTACAATAGTTGCTGACGGAATTGCAAAAGTTCACATACATACAAATATACCAGGTACGGTATTGGATTATGCATTAAGTATTGGTAGTGTGACTAATATTAAAATTGAAAATATGAAAGAACAATTTTTAGCGAAAAATAAAAAAGTAAAAAAAAAGCCGGTTAAATTTAAAGAATATGGGTTCGTTATGGTTGTCCCGGGAGTAGGTTTAGCAGAAATAGCAAAAAGCATGGGAGTTGATGCGGTGCTTGATGGTGGGCAGACAATGAATCCAAGTACTCATGATATTCAACAAGCAATTGATGCAGTTCCAGCTAAAGTGGTTTATGTTTTTCCAAATAATAAAAACATTATTTTATCTGCTGAACAGACTATTGCCTTAAATAATGATAAAAAAATTGTAGTAGTACCTTCAATAAATATTCAACAAGGTTTTACAAGCATATTAGCATTTAATGAAGAAAAAAACTCCAGAGAAAATCTTTTATTAATGAAGGATGCTTTTGCAACTGTAGATACAGGAGCAATTACCTATGCTGTAAGAGATACAAAAAATAACGGCTTAAAAATTAAAAAAGATCAAATGCTGACAATGAGAGGAAATTCTATCATAGCAGCGAAAAACACCATAGATGAAGCTGTTGATGAATACCTAAAACAAGCATATGACAATCATGAAATAATGACTATTTATTATGGCGATAAAATTAGCAAAGACGAAGCCGATAAATTAAAAGATAGAATAGAAAGCAAATACAAAGACATGGATGTCTTAGTTTATGAAGGTAAACAACCAGTATACTTCTATTTTCTATCATTAGAGTAAAGGGGTAATTATTGTACAAAGAACGAATACTTGATAATAAATTAAAAATATTATCATACAAAACAGATACTTTTTTCACCACAAATATTGGTATTTTCATAAAATCAGGAACAAAGAATGAAATAAATATAAATTATGGATGTGCTCACTTTTTGGAGCACATGCTTTTTAAAGGAACAAAAAAGAGAAGTGCTAAAGATATATCAGAAGTTATAGATGGTATTGGTGGTATTATTAATGCCTATACAACTCATGAATTTACTGCTTTTTATACTAAAACTTTGAAAGAAGAAGCAAAAACAGCTCTTGATGTTCTTTATGATATGATTACAAACAGTCTTTTTGATGAGAATGAGATAGAAAAAGAAAAAAAGGTAATACTTGAAGAAATAAACATGTATGAAGATGATCCTAATAGTTTCATCCAAGAAGAGTTTTCAAAGAATATTTTCAAAGATACAGAATTAGGCTATAGTATATTAGGAGATAAAGAACTTATAAAAAAAATAAATAAAAAGATATTACTTGAATATTTTAATCTGAATTATCGTCCAGAAAATATGATTATAATTGTAACTGGTAATTTTAATGATGATCTAATAAATTTAATAGAAAAATTATTTTCTGAAATGGTTATGATTAAAGAAGATAATATAATTGAAAATACTTTTAATCCATCATGTAAATTTGGAGTAAAAGTATTTGAAAGAGAGAATATTAACCAAATATACTTCGCAATAGGTATGGAAGGATTGGGGAAAACATATCCTGACTATAACAAATTGGTACTTTTAAATAATATTCTTGGGGGAAGTAGCAGTTCCTATCTATTTCAAGAAATAAGAGAAAAAAGGTCTTTATGTTATGACATTGGTAGCTTCACTACAGCATATAAAAACACTGGAGAACTTTTAATAAGTGGCGGAGCAAATATGGAGAATTTTGAATTAGCTTTAGAAGGTATTTTTGGCATAATTGATGTTATTTGTAATAATGGTATTAGTTATGATGAATTTAACAGGACGAAAAAGCAAATAAAAAGCCAAACATTAATGTCATTTGAGAATCCTCAGAATATAATGTTTAAAATTGCTACAAACTATATTTACTATAATAGTTTTAAAGGGATTGAATTGTTAATAAGTTCAATTGAAAATATTACTTATATTCAATTATTAGAATTTATTAATTTATATCTTAAAAAAGAAAATTTGAATGCTTGTTTTCTAGGTCCTAAAGGAACAAAGAAGATTGTCAGTAAATGGGGGGAACTACATGGATAAGTTGAAAGTTAAAATAGTTTCAGAAATATACAAAGCTGAAGAGTTATTACCTGTATACAAAACTGAAGGTTCTGCAGGTATGGATTTGAAAGCTGCAATCAGTGAAGAAATAACCTTGAAACCAGGAGAGCGTAAATTGATTCCTTCTGGAATTGCAATTAGCTTAAGTGACAAAAATACAGTAGCATTAATTTATGCTAGAAGTGGTCTAGCGTCAAAGCATGGAATAGGATTAGCTAATGGTGTGGGTGTTGTTGATAGTGATTATAGGGGAGAAGTTTTCTGTCCTTTGATTAATTTGTCTGAAATAGATTTCAAATTAAAACCTTTAGAAAGAATGGCTCAGTTAATTATAGCTCCAGTTCACATAATGGATATTGAAGTGGTAGAAGATTTAGATTTAACTTTAAGAGGTAGTGGTGGCTTTGGTCATACTGGGAGGTAGGGAAAGAAATGAATTTAAGAAAAATATTAATGATTATAGGAATATTGTTGATCGTTAGTGGTATTGGAGTTATCATATGGTTCTTTACTCAAAATCATATAAGTGAAGTTAAAATGAAAGAAAATACTAATGAGTTTATGGTATCTTTGGAAAGTGTACCAATTAATGAGGCTCCTCCAAACAAAATTCTTGTTGGCAATACAACAGGCGTATTGGAATTTCCATCTTTCAATAATGATAGAGTTGCTATAAAAGAAGGAACAAGCAATTATATTCTTTCTATAGCGGCAGGACATATGACTAATACTGAACAAGTTTGGGCAAATTCAGGTACTTCAGCAATAGCTGCACACGATAATACATTTTTCAAAAATGTCAAAGACTTTAAAGTTGGAGATAAAATTATAGTTTACACACGCTTTGGTGTATATGAATATGAAATATTTGAAAAGAAAACTATAGAACCAACAGATTTTAGTGTGTTAAATGATGTGCCAGGACAAAAAACTCTTACATTGATTACTTGTAATTTTTCTGGTACAAAACGTGTGATTGTAATGGCCAAGGGTGGTGTTAAAATATCAAATCCTCAAGATATTTAAATATCAATAATAATGTTGACATAAGAACCTAATCAGTATACAATAATAAAGAAGTAGAAACGGCCTGTTTCTCACCTTATGGTTATGCTTATAAGGTAAAAATAAAGTAATTTATGGTACAGCAGGCGTTTGTCTGCTGTATTTTTTATAGAAGAGGTGAATAAAATAAGTAAAGAAGTTTCAATCAACGAGATGATCAGAGCCAAAGAAATCAGAGTTATTGACGAAAATGGAGAACAATTAAACATTATGAATACTAATGATGCTTTAGAACTCGCCATGTCTAAAAACATGGATTTAGTAGAGATATCTCCAAACTCAAAACCGCCTGTTTGCAGGATAATGAATTATGGTAAATATAAGTTTGATCAGGCGAAAAAAGAGAAAGAAGCCAAGAAAAAACAAAAACAAATAACATTAAAAGAAATTAAGATGAGGATAGGAATTGAAGATCATGATTTCAATGTTAAAAACAAAGCCATAGAAAAATTTTTACTAGAAGGACATAAAGTTAAGGTAACAATTATGTTTAGAGGTAGAGAAATGAATCATCCTGAGTTAGGATTTGATCTATGTAAGAAGACGGCCGAACTACTTAAGGAAATAGCTAATGTTGAAAAAGTCCCTAAGAGTGAAGGTAGAAATATGATTATGATTTTATCACCTAGAAGTGACAAATAAGGAGGGGAATAATTATGCCAAAAATGAAGACACATAGAGGAGCTGCTAAAAGATTTAAAAAGACCGGTACAGGACTTTTTACTAGAGCTCAAGCTAACAAAAGCCATATTTTAGAAAAGAAAAGTCCAAAAAGAAAAAGACAACTTAGAGGAACAATATTAGTTGATAAGACACAACAAAAGATGATTAAGAAATTATTACCATATATATAAGATGAATAAAGGAGGAATTAAATATGGCTAGAGTTAAATCAAGCACATCATTACATAAAAGACACGAAAAGATACTGAAACTTGCTAAAGGCTATTTCGGTTCAAAATCAAGATTGTATAGACCAGCTAATGAGCAAGTAATGAAATCATTAAGCTATTCCTATGCTCATAGAAGGAAAAGACAAGGTGATTTTAGAAAACTTTGGATTACAAGAATAAATGCTGCAGCTAGAATAAATGGATTATCATATAGTCGTTTTATTAATGGCTTAAAAGTAGCTGGAGTAGAAGTTAATAGAAAAATCTTAGCGGATTTAGCAGTTGCTGATGCTAACGGATTCAAACAACTTACAGACATTGCAAAAAAATCTTTAAATTAAGACTGTGTGAACAGTCTTTTTTCTTTTGAGGAGAAAAATGGATATAATAACATCTATTGAAAATAAATTAGTCAAGGAATTAATATCCTTACAAACTAAAAAACAAAGACATAGAATAGGCAAGTTCTTACTTGAAAGTAAAAGGAGTATTGAAGAAGCTTTAATATATAAAACAGAACCAGATATATTAGTGATGAGAGAAGATGTTGATGTTCCTGAATTTTTATCTAATTATCAAAATATTATTGTCGTAGTATCTGAAAAAATATTTTCAAAGATTTCAACAACTGAAAACAGTCAAGGTATAATAGGAGTGTATAAATTCTTTCAAGCTAAGCTGAATAATTTTCTTACTAAAGAAAAATTATTATATTTAGATGGTATACAAGATCCTGGTAATCTGGGAACTATTATAAGATCAGCTGCTGCATTTGGCTTGGGTGGAATTCTTATAGGACCTGGTACTGTAGATATGTATAATGAAAAAGTTCTTAGAAGTACTTTGGGAGGTATTTTTGCTATTCCAATAATTGATATAAAAGCTGAAGAGTTAAAATTATTTAAAAAACATGGATATAATATAATTG
>JAGXHX010000030.1 GCA_024635955.1 Bacillota bacterium | reverse complement strand
GCACAACGCATAGACTATGACTACAACCCGGGATTGTCTCTTGAACGGTTAAAAAGACAGCAAAAATACTCGGAAGATTATCTCCGAGTATTTTTCAAGTTTATTATTCTTTTATTAGTTAGGGACTAATTGTTTATCTTTTAAGTAGCACATACTACTTTAAAAAATCTGATTGTTTAGGTGTAAATATATCTAGCATCCTACCAGCTTTAAGGCATACTGCGCCATAAGGTATGGACGGTTGTTAATAGATTGTGTCGCCTGTTTTAAGGATTTTTTTATTACCATCCACATTGAATTCAAATACACCGTCAAGAATATAGGTACATTGTTCGTGGGGAGGATTATGGATAGCACCAATAGCACCTTTTTCAAATTGTACTTCTACAACCATCATATTGTCTGAATAAGATAGTATCCTTCTTGACACACCGTCGCCTAAATCTTCTAATATACTTTCTTTATACATAAAATAATTCTGAATTTCTGACATATTAAACTCCTTATGACCGACAAAATTATCTTGCTAACCAACCACCATCAACAGCAATTGTATAACTATTAACATAATCAGAAGCTGATGATGCTAAAAAGACGATTGGACCAGCAATGTCTGATGGTAATCCCCATCTGTTCACTCGAATTCTACCTAATATTTCAGCACTTCTTTCCGCGTCAGATCTAAGTGGTGCTGCATTAGCAGTTGCCATATATCCTGGGGCAATAGCATTTAAATTAATGTTATCTTTTGCCCACTCATTAGCCATTAATCTTGTAATACCCATAACACCGCTTTTTGATGCTGTATATGATGGCACTCTAACGCTACCTTGGAATGGCAGCATGGATGCGATATTGATAATCTTTCCACCAGTCTCTTGCCTCATAAACTGTTTCGCCACTGCTTGGCTAAAAAATAATAAAGTCTTAACGGTAATATTCATATCATCGTCCCAATCTTTTTCAGAAAAATTAATGGCATCTTCTCAACGAATTGTGCCGGCACAATTAATTAGAATATCAACTCTACCAAATTCAGCTACAGCTTCTGCTACAATATTTTCAATTTTCATTAGGTCTGCTTGAACCTTTAGATATTTTCTACCCATCGCTTCAATTAAACCTTTTGTTTCAACTGAATGACTATAATCAACGCCCGTATGACTATTTTAATAAAACCTGTTTGATTTTTTCAACCATCGCTTCATATTCATCAGTGCTCAGGTGTTTCTTATCAGGATTCATAGCAAATGTTCCACCCCATTCATCACCATCTTTATATTTTGGTACAATATGCATATGACAATGACCGCCTGTGTCACCAAAGGCACCATAATTAACCTTGTCTGGCTGAAATAATTCATGAATTGCTGTTGCTACATCTGCAACATCCTTCATGAATAGATTTCTTTCTTCGGGACTTAAATTAACAATTTCACTGACATGATCCTTATATGCTACGCACACTCTACCTTTTTTACTTTGTTCCTTAAATAAATACACTGAACTAGCTTCTAAATCACAGATATGAATACCAAAATGATCTAATAGCTCTCCTCTAACACAATATGCACAGTTTTCATTTTTCATCACTATTTTTCCTCTTTTTTGTTTGTTTTATTGTCTTAAATTTTAAGGGATATATTAAATAATGTCAAGTATTGCTGGATGTAAAAACAGGAATATAATTCTCTTATTGCTAGCGCTATCATCACCCATAGGCCCTTGCTTAGCACTTTCAATATCAATATGTTTAGTAGGATAAGTCATATGTGCAGGGGCACTAAATGTGTAGAATTTAGCTGGACTATCTGGATCTTCAATTTCAAAAACAACAGTAGCCGCACCTTTACCAACATAGTTACTGTCAGTTTCAAATAACAAATTATCGATTAGGTAGTAATTATTCATAGTCGGATTAAATTGATCAAAAACAATATAATTACTATTATTTAAATACAAATTAAAAAGACCAACGGTTAAGAGCATACCTATTAAAAAAATTAGAAATTTAGCTTTAATTGATATTTGTCTCCAAAAACCATATATTCGCTTCATAGTATGCCCCTTCATAATAATTCGTCTAGTCTAAGTATAATGCCAGAATAAATAATTGCAAACAGTATACTTAAAAATATGTATTCTACCAAATTCAGAATCACCCATTGGATGAAAAAAAGCCGATAGACTTAACGTCTGTCGGCTTAATAATTATTTTTACTTAGCAGTTTTCATACAAACAGTCTATATGGTGACCTATATGGTTTATAAGGGCTTGATAATATTCGTCCTCTAAACTATTTAGTGAGTCAAAGAATTTGAATCATCCCCTGCTTTGTAGACACCCAAAACTCATAATTTTGTGATTAAGCTACTTTATTATAATATTCTTCAGGCGTTAAATAATTGTTGCTAGCATGGATTCTCTTACGATTGTAGAAAATCCAGATGTATTCGAATACTGCTGCTTTAGCTTCTGCTCTTGATGCAAAATGTTGTTCGTTTAACCATTCCTGTTTTAGTTTGCCCCAGAAAGATTCCATCGGCGCATTATCCCAACAGTTCCCTTTGCGACTCATGCTGCATATGAAACCGGATTCTTTCATAAGTGTTTGATATTCGTTGGAACAATATACTGATCCTCTGTCACTGTTATACCGAATTCATGATAATTCTGATAGAGGCTATCAGTACACAAGTAGAAATTTCCATAACAAACTGGTTAAAACCAAAATGGTTCAAAGTATGTCAAGGGTTGGAAAATGTATTGACAATGTTCCAATGGAAGGTTTCTGGGGTATACTAAAAAGAGAAAGATATTATGGGAAACGATTTACTAACAAAGAAAATCTAATAAACATGATAGATACTTATATAAATTACTATAATACAAAACGATTGCAGAGAAACCTTGGTGTGTTAACACCATACGAAAAACATAAATCTTATCTTAATGCTGTATGCAGAAACAGCCACTGGAATATATTCCAATGGCTACGCAACTTTTATTTTTTCAATTGTCTACTTGACGGGGTGCAGTTCAAACTATTTAATGTTAGCCCTTTTTGTGTTATTATACATTTAAATTTGTAGCTAGTAGATAAAATTGATGATTTAATCCTATTGGAAGCTTCCATTGCATCTAATAAAAAAAAGATTATATAATCTTTTTTTATTAGAATTATAAATACTATAATGGGATTACAATGTCTAATTAATTATTATATGATTCAGAAGAGAGAATAAAACAACTAGACTACGCGCTTACAAAATATCCACAAAATTTTAACTACAAAAATTTTTTTTAAAAAATTTCATTGTTTCTCGAGCAGCAGTTATTCCATCAGGCAATGGAAAACATTCTACTGATAGAACACCATCATAACCAATCTTCTGAATACTTCTACAAAAGGCATCAAAATTAAAAACTCCTGAGCCTGGATACATACGTGTATTATCCGCAAAATGAATATGTCCAAGATACTCACCAACATCGGAAAGACATGTGTCTATAAATCTTTCCTCAATATTGACATGAAAAGAATCCATGAGACCTTCAAAATTGATTAGATTATACTCAGTAATAATATCATAAATATCTTTCCCGGTATTTATAATATTGTTTTCAAATCTATTAGTTGCTTCAAGTAATACAATAACATCTTTTTTCTTAGCGTACTCAGAAACCTTTTGAAGGTTTCTTCCCATAATATCAAGATATTTTTTTTTATCTGCCTCTTTTGGCATATTACCTTTGATACTTCCTATAGTGACCTTACTCCCAATTTTTGCTGCAATATCAATATAATCCTTTACCAAATCGATTAAACGAGAACAATTATCTTCATTTTCGTCCAGAAGATGAAGACCATAATCAGTATAAATCTTACCTGTACCAAGAGTTGATATGAAAATATCAAGGCTTTTGCAAGTGTTGTTTAGCTCAGCTATATTCAAACTTTTAGGTTGAGGGGTATGTATTTCTACAGCATCATACCCAATTTCTTTTGCAATTTTAATACTTTTAATAAAGTCTCCAGCAAGAAGGATCGGAGTCGTTGGAGAAGTTTGTTTGCCCAAAGTGATACAAAACTTCATATTATTAAGACCTCCATCGTTTAATAGTATTTCATTTTCTTCTTATCCCGTTATCGTTGTAGAAATATCCTATATAGTATCTTATACTAACCACAAATATAAATATCTACAATTACGATTCTGATACAATTGTCATCACCATAACCTAAATTAATAAAAATAAGACATTATATATCATTTTTGTTTTATAGAGATTATCACAAAAACAAAAGAGATGGCTTAATGATTGAACAGTTTATATTTAAATCTAATAACAAATAAAATTGATACAAAGAATACTTCAATTATTGCTTGAAATCCTTATTAAAAATTTTCACGTTCAATTCGTTGAAGTTCCTCAAAACCTCTTTCATTATTTTTTTTACGCTCACTATTGAAACCATCACACCATTTACCATTTACAAATTTTTCTGACATCTCACATCCCATATTATATCCAATCAAACGTGATCCCATAGCCAGAACATTAGCATTATTAATATGAGATATCTTTTCTGCAGTAAACACACTCTCGCAAGCAACACAATAAATACCAGAGAATTTATTGACTATCATACTTACACCTGCGCCAGTAGAACAAATTACTATACCCTTATCAAATTCTCCACTTTGCATGGCTTTTGCAAGATTTGTAGCTACATCATAATATAATATATTGTCATTTTCATTTTGTTGACCTACATCTGTTAACTCATGTCCAAGATTAATCAAATGACTAGTTATTGATTTTTTAAGGCACATAGATGATGACTCACAAGCTATTACAATTTTCATGTTGTTTCCTCCTTAAATTTTGGTGCACTAAATTAGTTAGTGCGCATATTAAATACCGTCTTTACTACTATACAATCACGTGATTAAATTATATTAATCAAGTCTCTATTTACCATAATATCATCACGAATAAGATTTAGCAATACTATATGGTCTTGAGTTTCCGTAGTTTTATCCACAACCAAGACTTTTATACTTTCACTTATCTACAGATTAATTAAAACCCTTAAAAAATAAGGAATCCTTATCTTTTTTGTAGTAAAATTAAGTTAACAGACAAAATGCTACTAAACAAAAAAAGAAAGGGATTCCTATGACTTTCTGACAAAACAAAAAACCCAATAGAAAATGTTCTCCCACCGGGTTTTATGTTTTAATATTTATTTAATGAGCGCCCTAAGCATATATTATTTAATTGCATCCATTAAAGTATTTTTAAAACGTTTACATGCTAAAGTAATGCCATCCGGTTGATTAAATACCGTATATATTCCCGTTACATAGATTTCAGCACCTAGTTTCGCACATTCAATTGCATTTGCATAATCTACCCCACCATCAATAGATATTAAGAAAGGGTTTCCACTTTTCTCTCTAATTTCTACCAGTTCTTTTAATCTATATATGCTGTCAGTCATAAATTTTTGTCCTGCATATCCTGGCTCTACAGTCATTAAAACAACATAATCTAAAAATTGTATAAATGGTTCAATGTCGTTGATTTGCTGACTAGGGTTAATAACTACGCCTGCTTTCATACCCTTATCATGTATCATAGTTAAAACACGTCTTGAAAAATTGGTTGAATCTATATGAAAACTAAGATAATCACAACCATTTTCCTTTAGCGCATCTAAATAGTCAATAGGGTTTGTAACCATCAAATGTACATCAATAATAATCTTTGGATATTTTGATTTTAATTCCTTTATAATTTTCACTGGAAGGCACAGATTAGGTACATAATGTCCATCCATAATATCAATATGAAACCAAGGCACATCACCTTGAACTAATTCTTCCACTTGCTGACCCATTGTCAGAAAACTACAATTCGCAAGGGAAGGTGAGTTAATAATCTGCATGTTTTTATCTCCTATTCTAGTTTATTCCCGTATATACTTTGTATAGTCGAATCCATAAACTTACGATCATCTTCAGTTGTACTTACCATACAGT
>JAGXHX010000029.1 GCA_024635955.1 Bacillota bacterium | reverse complement strand
TCTGTTACAATTTCCTTCAATAATACCTCTGCTGCTTCGGACACCTCGATTGAGGAAGAAAATCTTGAATTAGTTTGAATTGATAATTCCCAATATTTATGAAGAGAAAAATTCCCCTGATTATACATTCCATAATGTCCTGGGGCCAATGCTTTTATTTGTGAGTACCAAGTGTTGGGTTCAGGAACGCTACCCAATAAGAAAAACTCATATATAGATGTAGGATCTGTAGTTACCTGAAAAAAATCTGCTTTGACAAGAGGTGCAACCTCCGAGGCGAAACCAAATTGGCCCTCAGCCTGGCTATAATAGAGCGGCTTGATTCCAATTCTATCTCGGGCAATAAACAATTGTTTCTTTTTATCATCCCAAAGGGAGAAAGAAAACATTCCTATCAACTTATTTAGAACCAAAGCCAAATCCCCATTCATCTCTTCATATAAATGAAGAATAACCTCACTATCAGAGGATGAGGAAAATACATGTCCTTTATTTATTAAGTCATTCCTTATTTGTTGATAGTTATAGATTTCTCCATTACAAATTAAAGCAATGGTCTTATCCTCATTAAATAAAGGTTGGCTTCCTGCTTCACTTAAATCAATAATTGATAATCTAGTATGGACTAAAGCTACATTTTCATTTTCAAATACACCAGCCCCGTCAGGTCCTCTGTGTTTTAATGAATTAACTAAATTATCAACTATGGATTTTGTATTTACCGTCTGAGAGGTTTTTACGAATCCAGCTATTCCACACATCTAAGTAATATTTTTGTTAAGGTCGAGTACCATATTCTTTTTTATAAGAATCTGTAGCTTTCTTTAATAGATAAAAAATTACGTATTTAAAAAATTTAAATTTAAAAGAGTTCTTAGATAAAATATAGCGAAGAACTATAACCCAGTTTTGATAGGAATTCTCACCATAAACATACTTCATAGTATGAAGATGATTTTTTTCCACATTAGCTCCTGAGGTAGTATTATAAAATGAAGTTGATAGAACCCGATATAAACAAAGTACATCTATTATTCCTATACATGAATATTTATCCAATAGTCGGAGATTCATCTGAAAATCTTCAAAAGGGATTGATTCATCATAACCACCTATTGAATTAACACAATCAGTCCTATAAAGTACAGAAGGAGCACTAATAAAATAATTATTTACGAGGGCATTTTTAATTCTACCTGAAGGCAAATCTGAATTGTTGGTCCACCCATTATGTGAGAAATGACTGGGTCTACTTAATATTTTACTATTCTCATCTATATAACTAAAATTTCCATATATAAAGGAAACCGATTCAGGTAAATTTTCAAAAACATGAACTTGCTTAGAAATCTTATCCGCTAACAAAATATCATCACATGAAATAAATTGATAATACTTTCCATGACTCAAAGTTAAAGCTTTGTTTAAAGCGCCACATACTCCTAGGTTTGTTGCTTCTGGAAAAAAAACTACATTCTCCATTCCAGAAGTAGCTACCCAATTTTCTATTTTTTGTTGTGATCCATCTTTTGAAGCATTATCTATTATAATCAGTTGAATATTAGAATGTATTTGTTCTCTAATACTTTCTAATGTTTCTAGGACATAATCTTTCTGATTATAACACAGCGCTACAATGGTAACTAATATGGAATTGTTATCCATTTATAAATTAAAAATTAGGCAAAAATAATTGAACTATTTTTGGAAGTCGATTTCATATGAAATATTTGGCCGAAGTACTCCAGGAAGCGTTTCCGTATTAGATCCCAGCGACTCGTTCGCAATATCAAATCCAACAACTTCAGACTCTTTAAACAAAACATATCTTTGATTTTCCCCGAAAATTATATTGAACTTATATTGTCCAGCATTTAAAATATAAGGAGACAGATGGCCCTTAACTTTGTATAGTCCTCTTTTACTATCTCTGTCTTTTGAGATCAAAGCTGCATGATGGAATATTTTCACTTCTTCAGAATTCACCAATTCAAAGGTGACATCTAAATTTATTCCTACCTTTTCATTATAAAAAGTACATTCAAAAGAAACTCCAGAAGAAACTGATATATAATCGCCAGTTAATGCTTCAACTTTAAATTCAAGTATTTTAATATTAGCATTACCTAGTATATCTTCTGAATCGAGAGAAAAATTAACAAATTGGTTAAGATTAGAATTTTGTTGGTAAAAATTTACTGCATCATGTGTAGTGCCTTCAAATGCATACTGCCCATTATGAAGTACGATGCCTTGAGTACATAAACTTTTCACAGATGCCATATTATGACTGACAAAAAGAATAGTTCTACCTTCATTTCTACTCACGTCTCCCATTTTTCCGAGACATTTTTTCTGAAATTCAGCATCGCCTACGGCCAAAACTTCATCCATAATTAAGATTTCGGAATCTAAATGGGCAGCAACAGCAAAAGCTAGTCTTACATACATACCACTGCTATATCTTTTTACCGGAGTATCAACATATTTAGCAATACCTGCAAAATCAACAATTTCGTCAAATTTCCTTTTTATTTCCGCCTTGGTCATACCCAATATGGCTCCGTTTAAAAATATATTTTCTCTTCCAGTAAGCTCAGGATGAAACCCAGTTCCGACTTCAAGTAAGGAAGCGACCCTACCTTTTACATTAATACCCCCTTTTGTTGGTAAAGTAACGCGTGATAGTATTTTTAATAGTGTACTCTTTCCTGCGCCATTTCTTCCAATAATTCCTAATACATCACCTTGGGGAACTTCGAAATTAATATCTTTCAATGCCCATGCATAATCGCTACCGTCATTAATAGATCTATCATTTTCTGAACCAATTTGAGAAAAAGGATCATCCTTTCCTCTCATTTTAGCCCACCACCTATTGATATCATGACTAATAGTACCGGTACCAATTTCTCCAAGTCTGTATAACTTAGATACATTTTCAACTTTAATAACAGGACGCATATTCAATTAGACTGTGTCGACAAAAGATTTTTCAATTCTATTAAAGGTTATAGCTCCTACGATTAATAGAATCAATGTGAATACACAACTATAAGAGAGCCAAAACCAATCTAAAATTCCTGAACCCAGATAAGCATATTTAAAACTTTCAACAATACTAGTTAGCGGATTAAGCCAAATATACATTTGATATTTATCTGAAATAGAACTCATGGGATAAATTACTGGAGTTGCATACATTAGCAATTGTACTCCAAAAGCAATTAAAAAAGTTAGATCACGATATTTTGTTGTTAGCGCACTAGATATTAATCCAAAACCAAGACCCAAACCACCCATTAACAACAATAATAGAGGAGTTAATAATATATATATGTTAGGATAGACATCCTTTCCCAAAAAATAATAAACTAATAACGTAATAAGAAAAAGACCGAACTGAATTCCAAACTTTAATAAGTTGCTAATTACTTTACTTAATGGAAGGACTAATCTTGGAAAATATACCTTACCGAAAATCGGGGCATTTTCAGTAAAAGTTTTTGATGTCTGAATTAAGGTTTCGTTAAAATAATTCCATATCGTAATTCCTGATAAATAAAATAAAATTTGAGGAACTCCATCAGTACTGATACCTGCCAAATTACCAAAAATAAACATGAAGGTTATGGTGGTAAGGATCGGCTGAATGAAAAACCAAAGTGGTCCTAGAATAGTTTGCTTATAAACGGTAACAATGTCACGCTTAACAAAAAGCATAAGAAGATCCCGATATTTCCAAACCTGCGAAAACCCAACATTTAGAGGATCATTATTAGCCTCTATTCGAAAATCCCAATCAAGGTCTTCTGCTTTATCTTCAATCATAACTTAACAAGAATTAATATCAAAACTTAAAAAATATCTACTAGGTAAATGAAAATTTATTTAAATGTTCTTTAAAAAATTCAGAACAGAAAGATTTCCAGAATCTTCAGCGTATTCAAGTAGTGACTTTCCTGAATAATCACAATGTCCTACTTTAGATCCATGTTTTATCAAATATTCCATAGATCGGAAATCATTACTATTCACTGCTTGGGTCATAGCATACATTAATACGCTAGTACCGTTATTATTCACACTGTTAATATTAGCCTTTATATCGATTAAAAATTTAACTATATCGAAAGAATTGTAATAGGATGCGACAATTAGAGCATCCCATCCGAGAGAATTCTTTTCTGAAAAAGAAAAGGATTCTTCATGTCTTTCTTTAATAAAGGCCAAATTATTCTCTTTCGCAGCTTCTAAAATCTCATCCAGTTGATCTAGATATACATCAATATCGTAATCAATCGTTGAATAAGTTCTTTTTCTATTCGAAATCTGGACGAATTGTGCAGGCTTTTCAGTAGATCTATTAGCCGAAATCACAGAATGACTAACTATGAAGTCGTCGATTTTAACTAACTGAAAGGGTCGAAAAGAAAAGGCTCTTATCTGGTTATGAACTTGATATGCGGTCTGTCTGAAATCTATTTTAATATGGGAAAAGTCAAGAGATTTTTTTGAAAAATAAGTAGATCCAGTTGACTTTTGAGGTTTGGATGTAAAGTTATTTGAAAGAATATTTTTTATCTCACTTTTAAAAAGATTGACTGCATTATTCATATATTCTGAGAATAAACCATATCCATTTAGATCCAAAGGCAAAGGGAAGGAAAACTGAGATATAATTTCACCAGTGTCTATACCATCATCAATTTTATGGAGAGTGACTCCTGACACCTTATCCCCGTTCAACAAAGGTAAACAAGAAGTGTACATACCTTTATACTGAGGTAACAATGAAAAATGTATATTGTATAAATTAGAAGAATTGAATTTTTGTGTTTTAATAATTTTGTCAAATTCTAAAGAAATAAAAACCAAGTTTTTAACCTCATACAATTCTTCAAGCTTTACAATTTGAAGATTAAATCTTTTTGCGGATTTCTTTAATGACGGCTGCCAGCCATCTATCTCATGATCATTTCTATTTGTGCAAACAAGAATATCATCCTTTAAAGTACCTATTTCCAACAAATAGTTTATTGCTTCACAAGCAATTTTATAATTGCCTCCAATAGCAATCTTCATTATTTATAAAATTTATTGTGAAACAAATGATTAACCTTTTTTATCATCATCGTAGTAACCGTAACCATACCCATAAGTATATCCGTACCCATAAGCTACATTTCTACCATCAACACCGTTAAAAACAGCGTACAAATTATTAATACCGTTCTTAGTTTTAAGGCCATTCAGTGCATTCACAAAAATTCTCTGAGAAAAATTCTGTCTAAAAACGAATAATGTCATATCAACATAAGCTATGAGATCAAGTGTCTCACTTACTAACCCCACAGGAGGAGTATCTAAAATAATAACATCATATTCTGCTTTTAATTCTGCCATTAATGTTGAGAAAGTCTCAGTAAATAATAGTTCCGCAGGGTTAGGGGGAGTTGGACCTGAAACAAGAATATCAAGATTATCATACTTTGTATGTTTCACTACATTCCTCCAATCTTTTTCCTGTTGACTGAGTATAGTAGAGAGACCTTTATCATTTGGCAATCCAAAATCTTCAAAGATTTTAGGCTTTCTCATATCACAGCCTATTAAGATTGTTTTTTTACCAGTCAAAGAGTAAACCGACGCCAAATTCATAGCACAAAATGTTTTTCCTTCCCCAGAAATGGTAGAAGTAACCATTAAGGTAAGTTGATT
>JAGXHX010000028.1 GCA_024635955.1 Bacillota bacterium | reverse complement strand
TTTCTACAGGGGGTGGAGCTTCCTTAGAATTTATGAAAGGCAAAATTTTACCTGGTATTGCAGTATTAGATAACAGATCAAGAGTTCCATTTATTTGTGGAAATTGGAAAATGAATACAACATTATCTGAAGGTCTAGAAATTGTCAATGACCTTAAAAATGAGATAAAAAATGATAAAGTTAAAGTAGCCATTTGTCCACCTTTTACTCATTTAGATAAATTTAGTAACGTTTTAATGGGCAGTTATTTAACTGTAGGAGCACAAAATGTTAGCGATGCTGATTCAGGTGCATTAACAGGTGAAATTAGTGTGTCTATGCTTAAGGATTTGATAGTAGAATACTGTATTATTGGTCATTCAGAAAGACGAATGTTTTTTGGAGAATCAGACGAACTAGTAAATAAAAAAGCTAGAAAGCTTTTCGAACAAAATATAATACCAATCATCTGTTGTGGAGAACCTTTAGAAGTTCGTAAAAATGGGTTGGAAAAAGAGTATGTAAAGAATCAAATTGTTAAGGCCTTTAAAGGCATATCAAAAAAAGAAGCCATTAAAGTTAATATTGCTTATGAACCTATATGGGCCATTGGAACAGGAAATACATCTAGTTCAGAAGAGGCTGATAGTATGTGTCTATTTATTAGAGAGACTATTAATAGTTTAGATTATGCTGGAGAAGAGGTTGCAATACTATATGGTGGAAGTGTAAATACCACTAATATTAAAAGTTTGATTACATGTGATAATATAGATGGAGCCCTTGTCGGAGGTGCTTCCTTGAATAAATCTGAGTTTATTAATATAATAAATGAATGTAAATAAGGAGATATAAATGATAAAACCAGTTGTTTTATTGATACTAGATGGATGGGGAATTGAAAATTCAAATGAGGATAATGCTATTAAATTAGCCGATACTCCTAACTATAGTAGAATTTTAAATGAGTATCCCAATACAAAATTATTAACATCTGGATTAGCTGTTGGTTTGCCTCAGGGACAAATGGGTAACTCTGAAGTTGGACATTTAAATATTGGTAGTGGCAGAGTTGTATTCCAAGAATTAACAAAAATTGATAATGAAATTAAAACAAATGATTTTTTCAAAAATAAAATATTATTGGAAAATATGTTAAAAGCCAAAAAAAATAAAAAAACATTACATCTTATGGGTCTTTTATCTGATGGGGGTGTACATAGTCACATTAATCATATTAGAGCTCTTTTAGAAATGGCGAAAAATATTGATGTTGAAAAAGTTTATTTACATGCGTTTTTGGATGGCAGAGATGTTCCACCCAAATCTGCTAAAGAATATATAAAATCAATTGAAAACTATATGTCACATATAGAACTTGGAGAAATAGCTACATTACAAGGCAGATATTATGGTATGGATCGAGATAAAAGATGGGAAAGATTAGAATTAGGCTATAAAGCAATTGCTTTTGGGGAAGGAATGAATGCGAATTCAGCTTTAAAAGCAATAGATGATAGTTATAAAAATGATATTAATGACGAATTTGTTTTACCGACAGTAATAAGTGATTATACTGGTGTTGAAGAAGGAGATTCTATAATATTTTTCAACTTTAGGGGTGATAGAGCCAGAGAAATTTCAGAGGTATTCGTCAAGGATGATTTTAATGCTTTTTCAAAAAAAAATATTAAAGTTAATTTTGTGTGTTTAACAGAGTATGATGAAACTCTTGACGTGCCAGTTGCTTTTCCTCCAGAAAGATTAGAAAATACTCTTGGAGAATATTTAAGTAAAAAAGGTATAAAGCAAGTTAGAATTGCTGAAACAGAAAAATATGCACATGTAACTTTCTTTTTTAACGGTGGTGTTGAGCCACCAAATAAATTTGAAGATCGAATTCTAGTTCCTTCTCCAAAAGTTGCAACATATGATTTAAAACCTGATATGAGTATTTTTGAGGTTTTAAATAAAATATTAGAAGTTTTAGATGAACAAAAGCATGAAGTTGTAATAATTAATTTTGCAAATGGAGACATGGTTGGACACACAGGTAACTTGAAAGCTGCAATTTTAGCAGTTGAAGCTGTAGATAAATGTTTAGGAATAATAGAAGAAGCTGTCGAAAATAAAGATGGTGTTCTATTAGTAACTGCTGATCATGGCAATTGCGAACATATGTATAATAAGAAATTGAAAGAACCATATACAGCACATACAACAAATCCTGTTCGTTTCATTGTAATAAGCAACAAGGATTTTGAATTAAGAAAAGACAAGGATTTGGCCTTGAGGGATGTAAGCCCTACAATATTGAAATTGTTAGATTTAGAAGTCCCAAAAGAAATGACTGGTCGTTCAATAATAAAGGATTAATAAAAGGAGGAAATAAATTATGGGTATTATTACAGACGTATACGCTAGAGAGATTTTAGATTCTAGAGGTAATCCTACTGTTGAGGTAGAAGTTTATTTAGAAGAAGGATTTATGGGTAGAGCAGGAGTTCCTAGTGGCGCATCTACTGGAGCTTTTGAAGCTGTAGAATTAAGAGATGGTGACATGAACAGATATCTTGGCAAGGGAGTTCTTAACGCAGTTGATAATATTAATAGTGAGATAGCTCCTGAACTAATTGGACTTGATAGTGAAGATCAAATTGGTATTGATGCAATATTATGTGATTTGGATGGAACAGAAAATAAAGGTAGACTTGGTGCTAATGCAATATTAGGCGTTTCACTAGCTGTTGCTAAAGCAACTGCAGAATCTTTGGGAATGCCTTTATATAGGTATATCGGTGGTGTTAACAGCAAACAATTACCAGTCCCAATGATGAATATTATAAATGGCGGAAAACATGCTGATAATACAGTTGATTTTCAAGAGTTTATGATTATGCCTGTAGGAGCACCAAATTTTACAGAAGCATTAAGAATGTGTGCAGAAGTATTTCATAACTTAAAAAATGTTTTAAAAAATGAGGGATTGAATACTGCTGTAGGAGATGAAGGCGGATTTGCACCTGATTTAAAATCAAATGAAGATGCTTTAAAATACATTTGTTCTGCAATTGAGATAGCAGGTTATAAATTACATGATGATTTTAAAATAGCTATGGATCCAGCAGCTACAGAAATTTATAATACAAAAACCAAAAAATATGAACTAAAAGGTGAAGGTAGAGAACTTACTTCCAAAGAGATGATTAACTACTACAAAGAACTTATTGAAAAATATCCTATTATTTCTATTGAAGATGGACTTGCAGAAGAAGACTGGGATGGCTTTAAGTTAAAAACTGAACTTTTAGGAGATAGACTACAAATTGTTGGTGATGATTTATTCGTTACTAACACAAAAAGATTAGAAAGAGGCATAGAAAGTAATACTGCCAATTCTATTTTAATAAAAGTCAATCAAATTGGGACACTAACTGAAACGTTAAATGCTATTGAGATGGCTCAAAAAGCTGGTTATACAGCTGTCATTTCACATAGATCTGGTGAAACTGAAGATACTACAATTGCAGATATTGCAGTTGCAACAAACGCTGGTCAAATTAAAACTGGTGCACCTTCAAGAAGTGATAGAGTTGCAAAATATAACCAATTGTTAAGAATAGAAGATGAACTAGGCGATCTTGCAGTTTATAAAGGCATGAAAACATTCTATAATTTAAAAAATAAGTAGGAGGCATTAAGATGCAAATATTTTTAGCTATATTAATAGGTATAATTTCAATCTTGTTGATTGGAGTAGTACTAGTTCAGCCAAGCAAGACAGATGGTTTCCAAGGTGAGGCTCCAGCATTAGGAGATAATCGATATGGTAAAAATAAGACCGAAGAACTTTTGAAAAACATCACAATTGTTTTATCAGTATTATTTATAATATTAACCTTAATATTAGCCATAATTAGTTAGTTTGTTAATATAAAAAAGCTATTGCCTTGCAATAGCTTTTTTTGAAAAAGGAGAACTTATGGATAAAGAATATATATTAGAAAAAATAAATAGCAGTGATTATAAACCTTTGAATTTAGAAGAAATGTTTGAAATGTGGGATATATCTAAAGAAGATAAACCTATAATAGAAAATATATTAGAAACTTTGATTGAATCTGGTCTGTTATACACTACTAAAAAAGGAAGATTTATATCAATTAAGGATAAAGGTATAATGTTAGGTAAAATTAGTACTAATGAAAAAGGTTTTGGGTTTTTTCAAGAGAAAGGAACCAAAAATGAATTTTTCATACCACATAAGAGTCTTAAAGATGCTCAAAACAATGATGTAGTTCTAGCTAAGTTAGTTGAGAAAACTGGTGGTAAAAACAAAGAAGCTAAGGTTGACCGAATCATCAGTAGAGGAACAAAAAGTTTTATTGGTGAAGCAACTTTTTATAAAGGCAAAATAACTATTATACCAATTGACAATAAAATATTTGGAAAGTATAGAACTCAAAACTTTGATATGAAAAAAGGAGCAAAAGTATTTTGTAAGATTGTTAGTTATCCTGATAATAATAACTTTGGACTTGTTGATATCATTAGTTTTGCAAGTGATTTAGACGAGGCTGATTTGGCTATAGAAGAAGTAATGATTAAATATAATCTTCCAAAAGAATTTCCTGAGGAAGTATTATTAGCTGCCAAAAATTCAGCACATGATGTTACAAGTGAAGAAATCAAATCTAGACATGATTTAAGAGATTTATTAATGATAACTATTGATGGAGAAGATGCCAGAGATTTTGATGATGCTGTATCTATAGAAAAAACAACAAAAGGTTATACTTTAGGAGTTCATATAGCTGATGTTAGCCAGTATGTAGGTATAAAGGATGAGATTGACAAGGAAGCTTATAATCGAGCTACAAGCATATATTTTCCTGATAGGGTGTTGCCTATGTTACCTGTTAGTTTATCTAATGGCATATGTAGTTTACAGCAAGATAAAGATAGATTAGCAATGACAGCTATGATGGATATTGATGAAAAGGGAAAAGTAATAAGTTATGAAATATTCCCTTCAGTAATTAAGGTTAATAGAAGAATGACATATACAAAAGTAGCAAAGATTCTTGGTCGTAATGATGGTAAAACAGAACTTGCAGAATTAGATGAATATTCTGAACTTTTTTCGTTCTTTGATTTAATGGCTGATTTGGCTGATATTCTGACAAAAATGAGGGCTAGCAGAGGTGCAATATTTTTTGATTTTCCAGAGCTGAAAATATTTGTTGATGAAAAAGGTAAAGCCATTGAGTTATCTAAAAGAATCAGAAATCAGGCTGAATCGATTATTGAAGAATTTATGTTATTAGCTAATGAAACAGTTGCAGAACATCTATATTGGTTAACTGCTCCATGTATTTATAGAGTCCATGAAGAACCACCATTAGAAGGTGTTAATAATTTTAATAAAATTGCAGCTCCATATGGTTTTAAATTGAAATTTGATAGTAATGGTAAAATCCATTCTAAACAATACCAAGAGGTTATTGAAAAACTTGAAAACCATCCTATGAAAGACTTATTGATGAACTTATTATTAAGATCGATGAGTCATGCTAGGTATGATATTAAACCCTTAGGTCATTTTGGTCTTTCAGTTGTGTATTATTGTCACTTTACTTCACCGATAAGAAGATATCCCGACCTTGAAGTGCATAGGATTTTAAAAAGATACATGAAAGATAATCTCCCTGATGAGAATGAAAAAGCGAAAATTAATTTAATAGCTTATAAATCAGCAGTTCAGTCTAGTGACAGAGAAATAATTGCAGAAAGTGCTGAAAGAGAAGTAGACAAAATTAAAAGCGTTGAATACATGAAGTCATTTGTAGGCGAGTTATTTAATGGAAAAATATCTGGTATGATTAATAGCGGTATTTTTATTGAACTAGAAAATTTAACTGAAGGCTTTTTACCATTTCATTCATTAAAGGGTTATTATACCTTTTTTGAAAAAGAAATGGTAGTTAGAGATGGGGGCAATAAAGTAAGATTTAGGATTGGTGATCAAATAAAAGTGAAACTGGTTAAGGCTGATATATTATTAGGACATTTAGACTTTAATCTAGATGAAGGTGATACTGTTGATTAAACTTGCTGAAAACAGAAAAGCTTACCATGATTATTTTATAATTGAAAAATTTGAAGCAGGAATTGTACTTACAGGCACAGAAATGAAATCACTAAGGAAAAGACGCTTAAATCTTAAAGACAGCTACGGCACAATTAGAAGTGGAGAACTCTTTCTTGACGGGGTACATATCAGTCCTTTTGAAGAAGGGAATATAAATAATCATGATCCATTAAGAAGTAGGAAATTATTAATGCATAAAAAAGAAATTATGCGATTAATAGGTAAAATAAAAGAAGAAGGATTAACATTAGTACCAATATCTTTCTACATAAATGATAATGGTAAAGCAAAAGTAGAAATGGCTTTAGTAAAAGGCAAAAAACTTTATGATAAAAGAGCTACTTTAGCAAAAAAAGAAGCTCAAAGACAAATTGAAAGAGGAATGAAAGATAATAGACATAGTATATAATCAAGTTGTTGAAGTTTTTAAATCATTGATATAAAATAGTATTAAAAGTTTTTGGGGGTTATTATGGATGATAAATTGAAAAGTATAATTGCCGAAGAAATAATGTTTGCAAAAGAAGCAGCAGAATTTCTGGGAATTAGTGTGCAAAGACTAAATAAATTAGTACACAAGGGTGATATCATACCAGTTAAAATGAACCCTTCCGGAACACTATTTTTAAAGAGAGATTTAGAGGAAAGACGATATAGTGGCAATAGTATAGGCAAAGAAATAAAGGCCCCTAGGAACGTTGAACTTTTAAAAAATAATAAAGATTCAATTCAGGAAGCTATAAATTATTTTACTATTCAAAGCTATTTTAATTATGCATATAAAAAAACAGCACCTGCCTACAATGAATTAAGTGAAAAAGTAGATTTCACTAAACCATTATTTTATAAAATGGATTTAGTAGCAGGTTATTTTGGAGTAACTAATGAAGAATTCTTGTCTAGATATGAGAGCGTTTTAAGAGGATTTGAAAAACTATTGTCTACTGATCATATTGTAGGCATTAATGATGAATATTACCCTTTTGAATTAAAGCGTATTCAAGGACCTCCCCCATTTTTATTTTTAAGAGGACATAGGGAATTGTCAAATAAACCTATAGTTTCGATTATTGGATCAAAAACACCAATATTTGAAGAACAAGATTTAGCATATAAAATAGCAAAATTCTTAGCAGAAAAAGGATATATTATTGCTTCTGGATTAGCAAAGGGTATTGATACGGTTGTGCTAGATACAGTAGTAAACAATAGAATGCCATCAATTGGCGTGCTAGGAACACCTTTAAACAAGGCTTACCCAAAAGAAAATGAACAATTACAAAAAGATTTAGCGAGAGATGGCTTATTAATTTCTCAATACTGTCCATCATCACCTGGAAAAAGATGGCAGTTTCCTATAAGAGCCATAACTTTAAGTGGAATATCTCAATTTACTATAATAGTTGATAAAAAATATCAAGAAGGAAATTATAAACAAATAGAATATTCCTTAAAACAGGGTAGAGTCATTTTTATGCCTTATCCTGATAAAATTGATTCTAATAATAAGTGGATAGAAAAGTATATAAATAAAAAAGGTATTATTTTATATAGAGACTATGATGATTTTATTAGACAAATTAAAATTGTTTTAAGTTAGCAGGTTTTTAATGAATGTAGAATTTGTTTTAGGTAACAGAAAAAGTGGCAAAAGCCAATATATGACAGAAATATTAAAAAAGCATATTGACTCAAAGGATATATGCTATTTTTTGGTGCCTGAACAAAGTACTTTGGAAACAGAAAACAAATTAATCTCAAGATTAAATGGTAATGGTCTTTTAGATATTCAAGTTATAAGTTTTAAAAAACTAGGCAATTTACTGTTGAAGAATACTGATATAAGATCTAAAACGTTTTTAAATGAACAAGGACAATTATTAATACTTAACAAAATAGTCAATGAATTAAATTCAGAACTAAAATATTTTAAAAAAGCTAAATCAAGTACTTTAGAAGAAATTAACAGAGTAATCAGTAATATGAGGGATATGGATATCCAACAGATTCAAAATTGCATAAATAATGATAAAATTGATTTAAAACTTAAACTAACTGATTTAGAAATAATAAAAAATAAGTATCAAGATTATATTGATACAGTTTATGTTGATGAAATTAATTTTAATTCAAGTTTAGTAGAATCAATTGGCAAATCTACAAATATTAAAAACTCACATGTATTTGTTGATGATTTCTTTACTTTTTCAAATCAACAATTGAAAATAATCAAAGAATTAATGATAACAGCTAAAACATTCACAATAGCACTAAATATAGATGTGAAAAATACAGAATTTAATCAGCTTAGTCAAAACATCTACAAAAACCTACATGATTTTGCTCAAGCTAGAAATATTCAAAATAATAATATTATTATGAATACGCAATACTATCCTTCTAATGAGTTAAAGTATTTAGAAAATATTATTAGTAATAACAAAATGTTGAAATATCCTAAAAAGACAGAAAATTTAATAATAAAAAGATTCACTAATATAGATGAAGAAGTAAAAAATATGTATGAAAGTATAATTAGGTTTGTTGATCAAGGATATAAATTTAAAGATATAAAAATAGTCTGTAATAATATAGATGACTACAGAAATTACTTTAAATTATATAGAAAAATATATGAAGTACCTTTGTTTATTGATGAAAAGGTCTATATTCATAATCATCCTATAGCTAGAGTTATTATATCAATTATCCACCTTTTAGATGATATTAAAACTGATGATATAATTACTTTATTAAAAACAGGTTATTTAGATTTTAATCTAGCTGAAATAGAATTATTAGAGAAATATGTTAAAGAAAATGGTATTAATTATAATAAATGGTCAAAAGTTTTTATAGATAGTCCGGAAATAGAATTAATTAGAAAAAAATTTTTTAATTTAATAAAATATGTTAGAAAAACTGTTATTGGTACAACTGTAAAAGATAAAATTTCAAATATTTATAAAGTTTTATCAGAATTAAAATTATATGAAAAATTATCTGATAATATTGAGCGTTATAAAAACAAAGAAAATTTCAAAAATGTTTATATAAACACTCAGTTTTGGAATACACTTTTAGAAATTTTAGATCAAATGGTTAGTTTTTTAGGGGATAAGACTATTGGGAACAATGAATTGCAACTATTGTTTAAGAACAGTCTTGAAAGAGAATTTATAAGTATACTTCCAGTAAATAATAATGAAGTAATGGTTATTAATAGTCAGGATGCTTTTAAAGAATCTGCGAAAATAGTTTTTGTTATAGGAGCAAATGAGGGGTATTTACCAGAAAAAATTTCACGTGAGCCATTATTTCCTCTAGATGAAACTATAGTTTTAGAAAAAGTATTGAATTGGAAGAAAGATGACCTTTCAAAACAATTAAATAGAAATATGGAATTATACTTCACTTTGTCCATGGCTAGCGAAAAACTTTTAATATCTTTTAGTCTAAGTGATATTAAAGGAGATGGTATAAAACCCGCATATATTATCAAATCAATAAAGAAAATCTTTGGAATTTCTAATTTAAATGAACCGATTAGTAAGAATAATTCTTACTTTTATTCAAAAAATATTAGTTTATTGAATTTTTTGAAAGAACAAAATAATAATATTTCAGAATTTTCTGAAGAAATGTATAAAAATTTATTTTTATATTTTGGTGATTTCTTAAACCAATTATACCAATATAAAAGAAGTGAAGAATTCGAAGGTAAGCTTGATAGTGAAATAGTTAAGAAAATCTTATTTGACAGTAAAGAACCATTTTTTACCATTAGCAAACTAGAAGAGTATGGAAAATGTCCTTATAGTTTTTTTATAAAATATGGTATCAATCCTACTGAAGAAAAAGAATATGAATTGAAATCAATGGATATAGGTAATATTTATCACCATATTCTTCAAGAAATAGGTGAAAATAACTGGTATCTTAAAAATAAGGATAACCTTCGAAATATCATAGAAGAACATTTTGAAAAAGAGTACTTAGAAAATAATTTTTTAAAATTTGACAACTATCAATTTACATATAGATTAAACAAAATTAAAGAAGAAGGTATAAAATTAGTAGACACTTTACGAAATGAAATAATTAACTCTGAATTTACACCTAGTTATTACGAAGTGGAATTTGGGCCTCAAAAAACATTTCCAGAATATAGATTATTTTTAAATCCTGAAGATAGCATATATTTATCAGGCAAAGTAGATCGGGTAGATATACTTAATACATTGAGTAAAGAATATATAAGAGTTATTGATTATAAATTAAGAGGTAAAAAAATTGATTATAGAAAAGTAAGAGATGGTATTGCCTTTCAGTTGTTCGTATATCTTAATGCACTATCAAGTGCTAGATATAAACCTGCTGGAGTAGTATATAGTCGACTTATTAACGAATTTAAGAACGATAGGCTTACAGGGTTAATTGTTAAAGATGAACAGCAAGATATTCTTTTGCCAAATAACTTTAAAGAAAGTAGCACTATAAATACTATAGAATATAATTTGATAAAAAAATTCACTGAAGATAAAATAAAAGATCATGCTAAAAACATTATCAATGGTAATTTTAATGTTAATCCCTATTATTATAAGAATGATGAAAAAGGCTGTAAATATTGTAAATATCTTAAAATTTGCAAAAATAAAAGTAAAAGTCGAATTTTATTAAATGGTAAATATGGGAAAAATAACTTTATTGAGGAGTTAAGTGAAAAATATGCAAAATTGGACTGATTCTCAAAAATTAGCAATTGAGACTAGGAACAAGAATTTAATAATTTCAGCTGCTGCAGGTTCTGGTAAAACTGCAGTTCTTATTGAGCGTATTTTCCAAATTATCAAAGAGGGTGAAACTGATATAACTAATATTTTAATGATAACCTTCACAAGGAAAGCTGCCTCTGAAATGAAAGAAAAATTACAAAAGAAACTAGATTCTGAAATAGAAAATGATCCCAATAATATAAACTTAAAAAAACAAAGGAATTTACTTGAGGTATCAGACATTAAAACTATAGATTCTTTTTGTTTGCAAGTAATGAAGAATCACTTTAATGAATTTGATTTAGATTTAAAGTTTCAAATTATTGACGATAAAAAAAATATAGAATTGAAAACTGAGATACTTGATAAAATATTTGAAGAAGAATATAAAAATGGTAATAAACATTTTATTAATTTAGTAGAAACATATGGTAAATTAGAAAGTGATGAAGAATTAAGAAAATGTGTTATTGATTTATATGAATTTAGTCAGAGTAATCCAAATCCTTCTTTATGGTTGAAGGTAGCTGTTGCTTCATATACAGACAACATAGAAGAATTTGAAAATACTCCTGCAGGTATATATTACAAAGATATCATCATAGGCCGGGAATTAAATAACATTACTAATTATTTGGCTTTAGAACTTGATACCATTGAAGCTGGAGCTGAAGAATATGCTCTAATATATGAAGATGATTTAGAACAGTGGCATTCTCTATTATATAAGTTGAAATCTGAAGGACTTTCTACCTTTTTAAATTCTAGTATTAAATTCAAAAGATTGCCTACAGTGAAAAAGAAAAATCAGCTGGAAGAGCACGATAACTTCAAGTTTGCTAGAAATAATTTAAAAGAAAAAATAAAAGAATTAACCTTAGACTTAACTCAAAAATTACTGGAACAATCAAATATCAAAGGCGATAATCTTTATTTAATAGAGTTAGTTGCTAAATTCAATAAAGAACTTTTAAATGAAAAAAGAAAAATAAATCTTTTTGATTACAATGATATAGAACATTTCGCATTAAGTCTTTTGGAAAGAGCAGAATTTAATGAATTATATAAAAAATATTATGAATATATATGCATTGATGAATATCAAGATACAAATGGAGTGCAAGAAAAAATATTTAATCTAATATCAAGAGATAACAATATGTTTTATGTTGGTGACTTAAAACAAAGTATATATAGATTTAGGTTAGCGGATTCAAGTATTTTTAAAGAGAAAGTGGATTATTATAGTAAAGAAAAAAATTGTAAAGCAATAACACTTAATAAAAATTTCAGATCTAGTCAAAGTGTTGTAAACGGTGTTAATAGTCTTTTTAACCATCTTATGGATGGGTTTATTTCTCCAGTAAAATATAAGAAAGATGCACAATTAGTTCATGGTGCTGATATAAATAATGAAAAAAAAATACAAACACATATTATTGATTTAGAAGATGATTTTAATTTGGAAGATAATGATGATGATTCTGATGATGTATTTTTAAAGGATAAAATTAAGAAAGAAGCTGAAATATGTGCTTTTAAAATACGTGAAATGGTTGATTCAGGTAGTTATTCATACAAAGATTTTACAATTTTAGCTAATTCAATAAAATTTATTGTTGATCCATTCAAAGAAATTTTCGACAAATATGGTATACCTTTATATGGAGAAGTTGATACTGGTTTTATAAAATCATTAACTGTAGCTTTTGTCATAGATTATCTTGATATAATCGATAATATCAACAATGACTTAGCTTTGATAAATGTTTTGAAAAGTCCAATTTATAATATAACTTTAGAAGATTTAGGTATTATAAGAAAAAATAAAAAAAGAGGAGAATTATTAATTACTTCATTGGAAAAATATTTAAGTGTTGAAGAAGGGTTAACATCTATTAAAGTTAAAATTGAATATTTTTTAAGAAATATTGCTGAATTAAAAGTAAAGTTAAATGAACATAATTTAACGGACTATACTATATTATTGTTATTAGATTCTAAATATTATTACACTATATTTAGAAAAAGTGATTATGAGATAGAAAGTTTGAATATTAAAGAATTATTAAGGATAATATCGGATTTTGAAAAAAATAATAATAGTCATTTAAATGGATTTCTAAAGTATTTCAAACATATAGAAAAAAATGATATAAGTTTACCTAGTTCTAGCTTAACGTCTGAAGAAGATAATGTTGTTAGAATTCAAACAATACATAAAAGTAAAGGACTTGAATATGAAAATGTATTTCTAGTTAAACTTGGTGATGTTTGGAAAAATACTGGAGTTAAACAAATTAATTTTCATCAGAAACTAGGTATAGGAACTAAAATATTAGATCTTGAAAATAAAAATAAAATTAAAACATTAAATTATGAAATAATTAATAAAGCTTTAAGTTACGAAAACTTAGAAGACAAATTAAATCTGCTTTATGTTGCTATGACTAGAGCTAAAAATAATTTATTTCTTGTAGGTTCTGTAAAAAAGTATGATAAATATAAGTTATTTAACTTTGATAGCATTATCAAAGCTAAATCAATGTATGATTTAATTTTGCCAATAATTTTTAATGAAGAAACAGCTAAAAGCAAGTTTGAAGTTTTTAGAGAAAGTGTTATTATTAACAATAACAGTTATAGATTAAAAAAAGAGCTAAAGGTCAATAAAGACTTAATAGTAGATGAATTTAAGGATAGAACAATTGTACAAACACCTAAAAAACTATCAGCTACAGATTTTGTTAAAATTAATTCTATAGAAAAAGCTTTGACAAGAGATTTATTGAAAAATAGTCTCAAAATTAAACCTGATTTTCTGCAAAGTGGAGATATGTCTAGTGCTGAAAAAGGTATAATATTCCATCTTGTTATGGAGTTAATTGATTTTTCTAAAATAAGTTCTAAGGATAACTTGAATGATGAGATAATCTCTTTATTGAAAAATGGAGTTATTACACAAAAGGAAGCAGACTCTTTAGATATTGAGGGAATATTTGGATTTTTCAACAGTACCCTATATCAAAGAATTAGTAAATCTTCAAATTATGAAAAAGAAAAAGCATTTAATCTTTTGATAAATCCTTCATTGATAAGTGATGATTATATTGGTGACAATAAAATTCTTGTTCAAGGTATAATTGATTTATATTTTATTGAGGATTCAAAATACATCTTGATAGATTATAAAACTGACCATATTGATGAATTCAAAGTAGAAACAAAACTTGATGAATATAAAAAGCAATTACAACTTTATAAGATGGCTCTTGAAAATATTAAAGGTGTACAAGTATCAGAAGCATACTTGTATTTTAGTAAAATAAGAGATTTTATAAAAATTGATTTTGGAGGATAATATGATTGAATTACTTTTTACCAGCTTTGGTATTATAATAGGTGGTTTTACAATATACTTAATTATGGTTAAAAAATTAAATAAAGAAAATAGAGTTTTGAGATCTGAAATAGAAAAATCTCAGTTATTGCTAGAAGGAGAAAGAAGACTTACAGAAGAAAAAGAGAAGCATATTAGGAAAAGTGAAGAGTCTCTAACTGAATCATTTAGGTCAATTTCATATAAACTTTTAAAAGAAAATCAAGCGAACTTTTTAGACTTGGCAAAAACTGAATTTGCGAAGACAAGTACTGAAAATAAAAATGAACTAGAAAAAAAAGAAGTATCTATCAAAAATATTGTTAATCCAATGAAAGAAATATTAGGTGAAGTTAAAGGCAAAATGGATGTTATTGAGAAAGAATATCAAAGAACATTTACGGAAGTAAAAGAACAATTCAAATTTTTAAAGGAAGATCAAACAAAATTGCAAATAGAGACTGCTAACTTAGTTAAAGCTTTAAGAGCTCCACAAACAAGAGGTAGGTGGGGTGAAATACAATTAAAAAGAGTAGTTGAAATGGCTGGAATGGTAAATTATGTGGATTTTACTGAACAAGTTTCTACAGATACAGAATCAGGTAAATTAAGACCAGATATGTTAATTAAATTACCTGGTAATAAAACGATTGTTATTGATGCCAAAACTCCTTTAGATGCATATTTGAACTTAATTGAAGCTTCAGAAGAAATAAGTAAACACAAATATTTGTTGGAACATGGAAGACAAATTAAAGATCATATAGGCAAGTTAAGTAGTAAAGCATATTGGGACCAATTTCCAGAAAGTCCTGAGTTTGTTGTTCTGTTTTTACCAAACGAAGCACTTTATGGTGCTGCTTTAGAAGCAGAACCACAACTTATTGAACTTTGTGCTAGTAAAAATGTTATTATAGCAACACCAACTACATTAATAGCTCTTTTAAAAGCTGTTTCTTATGGTTGGAATCAAGAAACAATAGCAGTAAATGCTAAATTAATTAGTAATCTTGGCAAAGAATTATATGATAGAATGTCAGTTTTAGCTGAACATTTAGATAATATAAAAAAAGGTATAGATAAATCAGTAGATTCATATAATAAAGCTGTAGGCGCATTTGAATCTAGAGTTTTACCGACAACAAGGAAATTCAAAGAATTAGGCATTTCAAGTGATAAAGATATTACTGAATTGGATAGCATTGAAGTAGTAACTAAAGAATTAAGAAGCAAAGATTAACTTTTCCTTTAACCGATGTTTTAACAGAAATAATTAGTTATTATAAACGGTTTATAAAGAATTAAGAAAAGATGGGAGAAATAGATTGTCTAATAATAAAGAAAGTTCTTTAATTAAAAACGCGTTTATTTTATCTGGTGCAGCCATAATCAGTAAAGTTTTAGGTGCTTTTTATCAAGCATTTTTATATCAATCTGTTGGTTCAGGTGGTGTAGGTATTTATATGAAAGGTATAAATTTTTATGCCATGTTATTAGCAATATCTGCAGCTGGCATACCTATAGCCATATCAAAATTAATGTCAGAAGAAAGAGCAGCAGGCAGGGTTGATGTAGCAAATCGCATATTTACTTACTCAGTAAAGTTATTGATCTTTTTAGGACTGATATTATCAATTGGTCTTTACGTATTTGCCCCTTTAATTGCTGATAAGATATTTGCCGATCCAAGAACAACGTATGTTTTGCAAGCAATGGCACCAGCACTTTTTTTTGTTACAGTAATGTCTTCCCTAAGAGGATACTTTCAAGGCAAACAACAAATGTTACCAACGGGTTTATCACAAGTCTTCGAACAAATAGCCAGAGTAGGTTTTTCTGTTGGTATAACAATATTTATCTTAAAAAATTTTACAGGTGATAACACCTTGAAGATTATAAACGGAGTAGCTTTCGGCCCTTTCATTGGTGCTATATTAGGTTTAATTGTATTATTAATATTCTTTAAACGAAAAGATGAAGATATAGTATTAGATAAAAGCAATCGGCTTGAAAATTTTAAAATATTAAAACGAATCATATTATTTGCATTACCTGTTACACTAGCAGCGCTGTTACCCACATTTTTAGATGTTATAGAAGGTATTATTATACCTACAAGGCTATTAGCATCTGGATTTAGTCTTGCTGCATCAGATAGATTATATGGATCATTTAGTGGGGCAGTTTTAGCATTGGTAAATCTTATTGTTTCAACATCTGCCGCATTTGCAATAAGTATTGTTCCTGCTATAGCCGCAGCCATTGGCAGAAATGATAAAGCTGACTTAGCTAGAAAAGTGAAATTATCAATTAAAATGGTTAATTTTATAAGCGTACCTGCGGGATTTGGATTATTATTTTTAGGGAAACCTATATTGGATCTAATTTTTAATGCAGCAGATGCATATCAAATTATGCAATTTAGTTTTATAATGATTTTATTTATAGGTTTATATCATAATACTACTGGAATACTGCAAGGCATGGGTAAAACATTCATTCCAATAATTAGTTTAGGCACTGGGTTATTGGTTAATGTGGTTGTTTTGACATTGCTTATTTCTATTGATTCTTTAAATATTTTAGCAGCTCCTATAGCTTATACTTTAACTTATATAGTAGCATTCATATTTAATTATATTTCTATAAAACGAAGCGTCGAACTAAAATCTGACTGGTTATACTGGTTTCCAAGAGTAGTTTTAAGTGGTTTAATTACTGGAGTAATTGCTCTTTTGACCTATAATATTTTCTTTGCCTTACTATTAGGATTATTAGGATATACTGTTAGTCAATTGATATCAATTTTATTAAGTGTATCTGTAGCATTTATTGTTTATGTATTTGTTTTGGTAATAACACGAGGTATCAGCAGAAATGAAGCTTTAGCTATCCCTAAACTATCTAAAATTGTCATAAAAGTATTTGATAAACTCAAGATTATGAATTAGGAGAAATTGATGATAAAAAAATTAATTAAAGATAACAAAGAAATTATTTTATTAGGAACAGCACATGTATCAAAGGCTAGTGCTACTGAAGTTACTGATACGATAAAGGAATTACAACCAGATGTGGTTGCAATAGAATTATGTCAGGGAAGATTTGATAATCTTAACAATGATAATAAGTATGAAAATTTAGATATTGGTGATGTTTTAAAAAAAGGGCAAGCACTGTTTGTAATTGCAAATTTATTATTATCTGCTTATCAAAAAAAAATAGGGGATAAATTAGGTATAAGACCCGGAGCTGAAATGATAGCGGCTATTGATGAAAGCGCGAATATTGGTGCTAGATTAATTTTAGTTGATAGACCTATTGATGTTACTTTGAAAAGAGTGACAAGACAGTTGGGTTTTATTGATAAGATAAGTGCAGCCTCTAGTGTTTTAACATATTTATTTAGTAAAGAAGAAGCAGAGGAGATTAATGAAGAGACAATAGAATCGCTAAAAGATAGTAGTATGATCTTAGATACAATAAATGAATTAGGTTTGAACTTTCCCAATGTTAAAAAATATATGCTAGATGAAAGAGATAGTTATATGGCATATAAGGTGGGAAGATTAAGTGGGGATAAAATCATGGTTGTTTTAGGCGCAGCACATTTAGAAGGTGTTTATGCACATCTTGTAGCTGATGATGTAACTAAAGAAATCATGTCAGAAATATCCACAATTCCAAAGAAAAAAAAATATGGCCATTTAATTGCTCTAGCACTTTTAATAATAGTGTTAATAGTATTAGCATTTACTATAAATAAAAGTCCAGCTATTGGTGCTACTAATATCATAAGATGGCTGATTTTAACAAGTAGCTTAGGAGGCATAGGTGCTTTAATAGCTGGTGCCCATCCTCTATCTATACTTGCCACAATGGTTGGTTCCCCAACTGGAGCTGCATCTCCAGTATTATCATCAGGTTTGATTGGAGCTATAGTTGAGGCCAGATTGCGCAAACCACAAGTTAAAGATTTTAGTTCTTTAGGAGAAGATTTATTAATTTGGAAAAATTGGAGGAAAAATAATTTGCTTCGTATTTTTTTAATATTTTTTTTGGCTTCATTTGGGAGTGCTATTGGAAATATAATTGGTTTGAAAAGCATATTTTCTAGTTTTTTTAATTTATTTCAGTTTTGAGGATAAATTAAATTAAATTGAAAAGGATAGCATTGGTATTTAATTACTTTTTTGCTAACGGTACTATCAATTAAGTGAAATATTTAAAAAATTTAATTATAGCTATTTATTTTTTGTAATAAACTTACTAGAAATTAAATATGAAATGATGTAGATGATTCCACCAAATCCTAATCCTATAGCAGTAGCTAGATATGGATTAGATTTGTTTATATTTTGTATTATATTAATAAATGGAAGTTTATTTTGATAAACATTGAGAATAGCAAAAATTATAACTACAATATATAGAAAGTATTGTCCTTTTTTAAATCCAAGTCTATAAAATATTGGCAGTAGTATTCCTGAAATAGTTAAAAATATAATTATCATTAAGATAATTGAAGAGATAGATATTAAATCTACGTTTGATGCTGAGAACATTGAAGCAAGATTAGAGGTGATAAAACTTGTAACAATTACAATTAATAATAATAATAATGAGAATATATATCTTGCGCGAATCATGTATATGTTTTTTTGTGTCAAGGATATATTTTGATAATCATCTCGTCTAAAAGGTATGAGAGCAAATGAAAGAGGTATTAAAAAAAATACTGCTCCCATATCAGATATGGCATAAATTACAAAAAGTGCTCCAAATAAAATTAACATTCGTCTGTTAAAAATTGTTTGGAAATCATGAAATAAGGCCTGTTTAAATTTCTCGTTAATTTTCATCATAATATCTCCTTTTTCTTACTATACTCATTATATATAATTGAGACTATATTAAGCAACTAAATATAGTTCAATAATTTATTATCAATAACATTAAAATTTATGTTATTATAGAAAAAGACGATGGAAAGGAAGTGTATTATGGAAATTAATAAAGATATGACTATTGGAGAATTGGTAAACGATTTTCCAGAAGTAATACCAGTTTTATTTGCTTATCATTTAGGCTGTATAGGTTGTCCATCTTCACAAGCTGAAACAATAGAGGAAGCTTGTATAGTTCATGGAATAGATCTTCAGATAATGTTAGAAGATTTAAGGACAGCAGTCGAAGAAGAAAAAAACAAATAGAAAAAACCCTGTATTAACAGGGTTTTTTTATTCTTGAAATTTTTCCAGTTCATTTTTTCTAATGATTTTAATAGTTTCTTTGTAATAGTCGATAATACCCTTTTTTTTAAAGTAGGAGAGCTCTCTAGATAAGGACGGTCTTGAAACATTTAGATACTCAGCCATTTTTTGACGGTTGAAAGGTATGGTAAATGTTGAACTATCTTGACTTTCAGATAGATCAAGCAAGTATCTGCTAAGTTTACCTCTAATTGATTTAAGTTGTAGATAATAAATACGTTTATTTAAAAAGAATGCTTTTTTTGCTAATAATTCTATTAAATTGTTTTTCAATTCATCAAATTTATAGATATTTATAATTGGTATAAACATAATTTCAGTATCATCATGAAAGGAAACAACTAAATTGGTTATTCGATTTCTTGATATTGCCATTACTTCCCCAATCATACTATTTTCATCAAGATAAGCAATCATGGTTTTATTGCCACTAGAAGTTTCTTTAGCTATAAGAACTTTGCCAGATAAAATTATTCCTAGACTGGTAATATATTCATCACCTTTAAAGATGATTTCATTCTTAGCGTATTTTTTCACTATGGGTTTAAGATCAGCAAAAATTTTATCAATCTTTTGTTTTTTTAAATTTTTAAATAATTCACTTTGATATGGTACAATCAATTTCACACCTCCCTATGTTCTCTTAATAACAGTATAAGTTAGCTTAAAGCTTTCATCAAGTAAAAGATTTAACACAATGTAAATGTTTACAAGCTCTTTTATTAAAAATTTTCATTTTTATGTAGAATATTTCATAGTTTTGTTGTAAAATAATAGATGCATCTGGAAAGGAACTAAAACCTTTCTCAGACTTTTGCTGTTTATAATAATTACTAGGAGGATACTAATGAGAACACTTATTGACTTAACAATCAATGAAGCACAATTAGAAAAAACTGTGCAACGTGCTAAGGAACAAAATATCATCGTTCCTACAATTGCACAAATGAAAAACCCTGATTTGATCCCTGCTTCTATCAAAGAGCAACTTAAAGAGGTTGAATTAGAAGCATTAAACCCTTTAAACCTATTCAGAATTTCTTGGTACAATGAACCTAAAGTAAAAGGTGGTTTATTCAATAAACTTCCTAACTACATTGAAATACCATCTGAGATTTCTGGAGTTAAAGCAAGAATTTTTGCTATGTCAGGAAAATTTTTTCCGATTGGAGCTCACAAAGTTGGGGCTGCTTATGCTTGTTTAGTTCCTAGATTAGTAACTGGACAATTTGATCCAACTTACCATGAGGCTGTATGGCCATCAACTGGTAACTATTGCAGAGGTGGAGCATTCAACTCTAAATTATTAGGATGTAAATCAATTGCTATCCTTCCTGAAAATATGTCAGCTGAAAGATTCAACTGGCTTAAAAAAGTTGCTGGAGAAGTAATTACTACTCCAGGATCTGAAAGTAACGTTAAAGAAATTTATGACGAAACTTGGAGACTTAAAAGAGAAAGAGAAAATGTAGTTATCTTTAATCAGTTCGGTGAGTTAGCTAATAACTTATGGCACTATGAAGTAACTGGTGGAGCTATGCAAAGCATATATGAAGCTGAAAAAACTCTTACTTCTAAATTATCAGCAGTTTGCTTAACTTCTGGTTCTGCAGGAACATTAGGTGCAGGAGACTACATTAAAGATCAATATAGAACTGCTAAATTAGCAGTAGGTGAAGCTACTGAATGCCGTACTCTTTTAGACAACGGTTTTGGTGAACACTGGATCGAAGGTATTGGTGATAAGCATGTGCCATGGATTCACAATGTTAAAAATTCAGATATGTTAATTGGCATTGATGATGCTGATGCATTGGCTCTTTTCAGATTATTTAATGAAAAAGCTGGTCAAGAATACTTAAAATCAATAGGAGTTAAACAAGACATTATTGATAAATTAAATTGGGCTGGTGTTTCTGGTGCTGCTAATATCATCATGGCTATAAAAATGGCTAAATATTATGAGTACACAGAAGATGATTGCATATTAACAGTACTAACTGACTCAGCAACATTTTACCAATCTCGTCTAGCAGAAATGAAAGAAGAAAGAGGCGGAAGAGAATATAATTCTACTGACGCTGCTGTTGATCACGCTGTATCAGCTTTGAGCAACGATATCGATTTTGTTGAAGAGTTGACATACGCTACTAAAAAGAGAGTTCATAACTTGAAATATTATACTTGGATTGAACAACAAATGTATGATGTTGATGATTTGAATGCTCAATGGTATGATTATGACAATTATTGGGGCAAATTACACAAAATGGCTCCAGAACTAGATGATTTAGTTGACAAATTCAACGCAAGAACTGGTTTAGTTAAATAGTATAAATCTTTAAATATTAAGGAGTTCCTGAAAAGGAGCTCCTTTTTTTTATATTTTAAAGTAAAAATATGTCAAATTTGTTATAATATACAAGTATTGGAGGTATGGTATGAAAGAACAATTTAAATTAGAAGAATTATTAAATATTTTAAAAGAGCTTGTAAATATACAAAGTCACTATTTAGCTATTGGTGGCGAATTAAAAGTAGCAAAAAAACTAGGAGAAATAGCTGAAAAAGAAGGATTAGAAGTTGATTATGAAGAAATAACTTCAGACAGAAAAAATATTTATATAAGCTTTAAAGGAAGTGAGCCTGGGAAAAACATTGTTTTATGTGGTCACATGGATACAGTTTCATCTGAAGGAATGACTATTGAACCATTTAATGGTTATGTTGAAGATGGAAAATTCTGGGGTAGAGGCTCTGTAGATATGAAGGGTGGCTTAGCTAGCATGCTATATGCCATGATCTTGCTAAAAAGACAAGGATTCAAACCTAAGGGTAGTGTTCAATTAATAGGAACAGTTGGTGAAGAATGTCCAACGAATAGTGATGGGGCTTTTGCTCTGCGGAGTAAAGGGAAATTTGCAGACATAGCAATTGTAGGTGAAGCTACATCATTAAATATTGCAGCAGCCCATAAAGGCACAATGTCTCTTGAAATAATCATTAAAGGAAAGGCTGCTCATAGTAGCAATCCATCCTTAGGTGATAATGCAATTTATAAGGCTGTTGATTTAATTTCTCTTATAAAAGACAAGCTCCTACCAGAACTTGATAAAAGAAGCCATCCTTTATGTGGGAAAGCAACATTGAATGTAGGTGTGATTGAAGGGGGAATACAAAATAACATAGTTCCAGATAAATGCAAATTCAGTTTAAATAGGAGATATATTCCTGGTGAAGAAGAAAATCAAATTATTGATGAAATAGTAAACTTATGGAAAGAACTACCTTATAATATTAATGATTTAGAAATAAAGGTATTGAAGGAAACAGAAAACAGGATACCTATGGAAACCAATATTGATGATCCTCTTGTTATCAAATTATTAGAGTCATGCAAAAGACAATGCTTGGATAGTGTTATAAATGGAGCGAATTATTGGACTGATGGTGCACATTTAAGGGTAGCTGGTATTCCTACTGTAGTTTTTGGTCCTGGTGATATTGCTCAAGCCCATGCAGCTGTTGAATATATTGATATAGCTTCAATGGAAAAAGCTGTGTATGTTTATATGGATTTTATAAAGGAGATGAGCAATTAAGTGTATTTCAAAATAATATCCATTGGTAGCTTGAAAGAAGACTATCTAAAAATGGGTGTTGCAGAATACCAAAAGAGACTAAGTAAATATGGGAAAATAGATTTTATTGAACTGCCAGAATCATCTAGAGATAATATTTCAGAAGAAGGAATAAGTATTTTGAAGAGAATTAAGGATGATGATTTTGTTATAGCTATGGTAATTGAGGGCAAACAACTTAATTCTATAGAGTTAGCTAATTATATTGAGAATACTTTTACTTACAAAAGTTCTTATATATATTTTATAATAGGTGGTTCTAATGGTTTAGATAAGAGTGTAATCGATAGAGCTAATTTAAAGTTGTCATTTTCAAAATTAACATTTCCTCATCAATTAATGAAACTAATTTTAATTGAACAAATTTATAGAAGTGTCAAAATTATTAAAAAAGAACAATATCATAAATAAGGAGATATTATGGAAAAGCAAAAAATCATAGATTTATTAGAAGATTTCAAAAAAATGATTGTTACTGATGGTGGTGATTATGAAATATTAGAAATAGAAGATGACTATATAAAATTGAAAATTAAAGGCAGGAAGAACAGTAAAAGATCAAGAGAAAATCTTTTTTCTTTAATTAAATACACAGTGAAAAAAAAATTCCCTAATGAAAAAATAAAATTTGAATTTGAACATTGGATTGTTCCAACACCACATCCATTGGTAATAAAGTTTAAAAAATGGTTCAATATTAAAAGTGATATTGAATAAATATATATTTGAGAAAGGAGTCAGCAATGTATAAACAAAAAGTAGCGGAAAAAGACTTAGAAGAGTTGTATCAAGCCATGCTAACTATGAATAACACAGAAGAATTTCATGCTTTCTTTGAGGATTTATGTACCGTTGATGAACTTAAATCTCTTGCGCAAAGATGGCAAGTTGTTCAAATGTTATTTGAAAAAAATAAATATAATGACATTATGAAAGAGACTGGAGCTAGTTCTACCACTATTAGTAGAGTAAAAAAATGTCTAGAATATGGTGACGGATATTTAATGGCTTTGAAACGTATTAATAAAAAAATTGATTGACAAGAATAAGGAATAATTATATAATTACTTTAGCAAACTAAATTGATAAAGAAATGAGAAGTGCAATGAAAAGAAAATTATTAATTCCGGAAGGAACAAAAGATTATTTGCAAGAAGAAGCATTTATACAAAGGGGTATTGTTAATAAACTTTTAAACCTTTTCCTATTATGGGGATACAATGAAATCAAGACACCAATGTTAGAAAAATGGGATATTGTTAAAAAAAAGAATGTATATGATCAAAAGTTCTTTTCTCTTTTAGATAAAAGTGGAGATTTGTTAATATTAAGACCAGAAATTACAGCTCCAGTAGCAAGAGTTGTCGCAACTCACTTTAGAGATCATGTGAGCTATCCACTAAGACTAGCTTATGCTGGTGAGGTGTTTTCACAAAACAGTTTGAAATCAGGTGATAGAAGACAGAAAACCCAAGTAGGAACTGAACTTATTGGAGCTGATTCAATAGCTAGTGATTGTGAAGTTATATTGATGGCGTTAGAGTCAATGGATAGTCTGTCTCTTATACACATCTCCGAGCCCACGAGA
>JAGXHX010000027.1 GCA_024635955.1 Bacillota bacterium | reverse complement strand
TATAAATGAAATTCAGTTACATCAATTACCCATTTCTCATTTGGTGCGGACGCTTCGAAATTTCTGTTCAACAAGTTTGGTGCAACTATTCCTACATGTCCTTTGTATGAACTAAACTTTTTAGCTCTTACCATGCAGTAGAGTCCCATTTCTTTCATTAGACGTTGTACGGTCTTGTGATTAATTCTATAGATCTTACGAAGTTCATCAGTTACAGGTCTGTATCCTCGTCTGCATTTATTCTCATCTCTAAATATGCGCAGAATATCCGATTTTACTGTTTCGTATTTATCTGGTTTCTTTAAACATGCTATATGATAGTAATATGTACTTCTCGGAATCTTTGCAACTTGCAATAGTATAGCAATCTTAAACTCATGCCTTAGTTCCCAGATTGCTTGAGTTTTCTCTCTAGGAGTTCCCTTTCGTGAACCAAGGCATTCAATTTTTTTAAGTAGGCTACCTCTTAAGCCTTTGTACTTCCTCAATTAGATCTTCTTCGACTTTCTTATCTAGTTTTAATGGACGACCTTTATTAGGTCCTGTTTTTTGACCTCTTCGTTCATTTAATAAACCAGTTGGTCCAACTTCAAGATAAATACGTTCCCAATTTCTTACTTGAGTTTTATTCTTAACTCCATGCTTATCTGCTGCTTCTTGACATGTAAGATAGGATTCTTTCATATCTTCTACAACTTTTATTTTAAATTCACCCGAATATTTCTTATGTTCTATTCTCTTTGTCATAGAAAAACTGCACCCCTTTCGTTATTATGCGGTTATTATACCACATGTCTAACTTTTGGGGTGTAGTTCAGAATACTCCTAATGTCTTTTTTTTAAATATTTTATTTACCTCGTAGTGTTTGATTAGTAAGTTCCCTAACTAGGTATGTACCATCATCTGAGGGTAGATACTTCACAGTAACCAAATCCCCAGACTGCAAAAAGCTAGTATCGACTCCTAAAGATAAAGGTGCCATGTAAACTTTATCCACATCCTTTGCAAACACGAACTCAAGAATGTCACTTTGGAACTCTCTTACCCTTAAAACTGTACCACTTATGCTATCTAGACCATCGGTGACAATTGTACCCCCTTGTGTGGAAAGTAGAGAAATATACTCAGTTTTACAGTTTTTCAGATTCTGGTTCAGAACAATAGCACCATCTGAAACCCGGACTAGAACATACCATTGACGCTGAACGTTGTTTTTCAAAGTCAAGAAATAAGTAGGTTGCCCTTCTATGTTGATTAAAATAGGTACTGTTGGAATAAGGTTTTGTGCCTTAACACTCTGATGACTCTGAGCGATTTCCATAGCCCTATATTCGGTAATTCCTTGTATCCGGTACATCCGAGCTTTCTTGGTCTTAAGATCTATAAGCATAAAACCAACAGAAGTTTCATCAGCATCGTTTGGTGAAGTAACTCCAGAGTATAAGTAAGTCTTACCATTTAGAGTAAGATAGTTGTATTCATCAGTCAAACGAAATACATCACGTTTAGCACCAATTTCAGCATTGAACCAACCATTTTTGTAAGTCAAAGCATTAGTAGCTTGGGTCATCGCTTGATTGGTTGGTACCACTCGATCAACCCATGCAGGAACATTATTAATATCATATTTTTGGATTTCCCCGGTTACTGCATTTACCAAAATTATGCCGATTGGTGTTTGTCCAGAAAACAAACCAATCTGATTATCATAATTGGTAGCTACCCAATAGGGAGCTCCATTATCATCAATTTCAAAGGAATAATCAGTAACGAGGGCCGTGGGATAATGCCTCCAAATATGACGGGCCAGGTTTCGATTGAATAACCCTTTTTCCAAGAATTTGATTCCACCAGGCACTTCAACAAGCTGAGCTTCTTCGGTTACTACATCAACCATGATATAGCCTACTGAACCACTGTTAAAATGTGTTGCAGCTACAAAAAAGCCGTTGTATTCCAAAGGTGCAACCCTTACTAACTTTTCGACACCATTTTGTTTTATATGGATAAGAGTAAAGCTTGGACTGATAGAATACTGAGAACCATATGTACTAAGTCTACCTTCAGCTTTCCTTAGTGCGATATCCTTGTCTATTATTGGTAGAGTTGAGCTGCCGATAGATTGTGGAGTTACCTGACTAGCAAAATCTTTGCTTTCAAGTTCTTCAATTGGCATCTGGCTAGCATAAGCCTTGGCTCTAAGAAAATGGGCTCCTGAAATTCCACCAATCAATATATAAGCAAAAAATAATAACCCAAGTATCATATAGAATTTAGTGAGTTTTTGAAACCCTAGGTCTACTGTTCGAATCACCTTTTCCCCAAAAGGAGTATTTACTGTTTTTGTTACTACTTGCCTATTTTTAAAGATAGATAAAACAAAGGCAATGAAGCCAATTAGCAATATAAGTAAAAACATGGATCCAGGACTTTTAAAATTAAGTTCAGGTTGAATGAAATACAACCCTACTGCTGATATGATCAATATTATCAATATCGTCAATATGATCTTTAATGTTTTTCTTTTTCCGGATTCAACTTTTTTCATTTTTTTCTCCTTTGAATGATTTACTATAGGTTAATTATAGTAAAAAAACTTAATCACCGCAATGTAAATATTGTACAAGTTAGGTTTTTATATAATCTATATGAAACAAATTAACCAGTACTACCGCACAAAACTAACTATTCCTAATTTAGATACTATCAAGTGTATAACTGAAAATTAATTATAATTACCTCATAAAAAAAAGATAGCCCCTGATATCAAGGACTATCAATATTATTATACTTTATGTTCTTATTTAGTAGATATTACAATTTTAACATTCTTATACCAAACTATATACTTATGAGATTGAATAAATATTAATAATCAACCCATTATTATTTTTAAGTTGGTTACAGCCAGCTATTTGTTTGTGACTACCAAGACATATGCATAACCTTTTCAATGAAAATTCTTGCAATCTCAGGATCAAACTGAGTTCCTGCACATTTTCTTATTTCAGCAATAGCTTCCGTTTCGCTCATTATATTTCTATAGGAACGATGCTCCGTCATAGCATCAAATGCATCAGCAACTGCAATAATTCTTGACTGAATTGGTATCACTTCACTCTTGAGTTTCTGAGGATATCCCTCACCATCCCATCTTTCTTGATGAGAAAGAACATATTTTGATAACTCTGAAAATTCATGAACGGGACTAAGTATTCTATAGCCGATCTCAGAATGTTTTTTCATTTCTTCCCATTCATACTCGTCTAGTTTTCCTTCTTTATTTAGTATACTATCACTAATCCCTATTTTCCCAATATCATGAAGCAGTCCTGCTATTTTTATCTGTTGAATATCTTCTTGATTTAAATTCATATTGGAGGCAATCGTCTCGCAAATCTTTCCGACTCTATCAGAATGCAATCTTTCTCTGTTGCTTTTTTCAAATAGAGAATTCAATATGAAATCAATAGTCTGGCTTCTCATGCTAAGACTTTCTGATATTTTATGACGATACATGTTATCTTCAGCATCTTTATAAATTCGATTCATGTTTTGGGATATTGTTTCTTTAACAGCATAGCCAATTGAAATGGACAGTATAGGGTTTATTTCCTTCTCCTTTAATATAGATGTATTTATTCGATCAATAAAAAGTCTTGCTTGCACAGTATCACATTTCGGCATTAGTATGACAAATTCATCTCCGCCGATTCTAGAAATGATCTCATCAGCCCGACATTCCTTTTTCAAAATTCGAGCAATTTTCTGCAAAAGTATATCCCCTGCTTGGTGACCAAATGCATCGTTGGTTAATTTTAGTCCATTCACATCTGCCATGATCAGGGTTATTGGAAGATTTCTTTCAGCATCCATCCTTTTTAATTCTTCTTCATAAAATCTGCGGTTATATAAATTGGTAAGTTGGTCATAATAACTGAGATGCTTCATAATTTCTTCCGCTTTTTTACGCTCATCAATATTTCTGCTTATACTAATGGCTTCTAGCTCACCTTCAGCATTATACTTAAATTTCGTTGATATCTCTACCCAAATATTGCTACCATTCTTGCAGGGTTGCTGAATCTCATCTATATAAATATTTTTCGTTTCAGGATTATTCAAAAAATCACTTAAATTATTTGACATATTGATTTTGGCTAAATCAATGTGATCAGGTGATATAGCGTCTTCAAAATTTCCATTTATTGCTTCTTCAACAGTAAAGCCTCTCAAACTCAATATTGAAGGACTAACATAAGTAAATTTATTTTTTGACAGGTTATATACTGATATTACGTCACTGGCATTTTCAGTTATCAGTCTGTATTTTTCCTCACTTTTCCGCAGCGCTTTTTCGGACTTCTTTCGCTCAGTAATATCTATAAAGCTTACTAGACTTGCCCAGATTTTTTCATTCTCATCCTTAACTGATGTTCCAAAAACCTCTAAATGCCTATTAACCCCACTTGAATCTATTACAATCATATCATCAACATGAGAAGAAATACCCTTCATGCCCAAGATAATAGGCATCTCATCTGGAGGATAATGCTCTCCGCTCTCTGATTTGTATGCCTGATAGATTTCACCTAAATTATGCATTGTCACATCAGGCAAAATTCCGCGTCCTAGGATTTTTTTAGCCATTTCATTTGCAACCAGAGGCATCCCTGATGGAGCCTCCACCATAAAAACACCTATAGGCAATAGCTTAAGGAGGGTTGAAATTAAGTTATTCTGATTCTTAAGTTGAACCTGACTCTCAAAAAGAGACTTCTCACTTTTGCTTATAACTTCATTTAACTCTATCTGATCTAATTTTTCAGCTGTCATCTCAATAATCATCTGGATTATATCTAGTAAAAATTTCATTGCAATTTCAACTTTTTCTTTTGAAACTACAGGTACTTTACTCAGTGCATCAAGATAGGAAGTCTCATCAAACCCATATTTTTCAGCTTGTTTTTTAAAGTAAGAAATATCCGGCTCTTCAAAAAATAACTGACCCGAATAAAGATTGGCTATATGCTCTCCTCTAATTACTATAGGTGAATTTACATCGACCAATCCATTAATACAATTATAGAAGTGAAAATTTTCATCTTCTTTGATTTTGCTGGCTAATACAGTATCGCTAATATTGCAATTCAAAGAAGTTTCGGGATTCTTTCGATGAAAATCAGTACAAATTTGTCTCCACCCAGATTTAGAAAGAATATTTCCATCAAGGTCTAAAATGGCAGTTACAAAACCTGTTGATTGGTTGAAACCTTCAAGTAAAGTATTGGCCTTTTCAAAATCGAAATAATCTAGAATTTTAATTTTCATCATTTGTCCCCTTTCTGAAAATTTTCATTTTTATTGCATTCAAAAATGTATAAACACTAATAGTGGAGTGCGGTGAGTTTTTGATATTCAAACCATGACCCATCCGCATGATATTATCTTGATTCTAAGCTACTTGTTCTTCAATATTTTCTGCCTTTAGTATATCATAAATTCCAATAATATTTGATATGTTTTTTTGATTTTTAAAACCTTTCATAATTATTGTAGAAAATATTAAATTGGCAGTTATAAGTAGTTTTTCTTGTTAGATGCATCTTTTAAAGTTTCTATCGGAAAAAACTATCAATAAAACACAAAGGGCTACCCTTAAGGGTGGCCCTTTTATATAATCATTCAATTGATCAATTATTTATTATTAATATTTGCCATTTTAGAACATTATCTAAAATATGGGTGTGCCTTCTGTAAAATTAATTATAATAATCTTTAGCTTCATTCCTTTTAAACCTTAATTCAACTTAGTTTCGCTTTTAGTTGTAATACTCTCTCTTCAATTGTCTTAATAATCTCAATAAACTCAACATCACTTTTTCCTGAAGGATCTTCAAGTCCCCAATTTTCTGAGTATTGTGAAGGCAAATAAGGACAAGCTACATTACAGCCCATAAAGATAACAACATCAGGCTTTGGAATATCCTTTATTAGTTTATTATGTTGAGTTTCTTCCATATTTATACCGTAAAGTTCTTTAATCAACCTAACTGCATCCTTATTAATATTTGTTTTCAACTCTGTGCCTGCTGAATAGCTTTCAAATACATCACCTGCGAGAGATTTTCCAAGTGCTTCAGCCATCTGACTGCGGCAGGAATTATGTACACAAATAAATGCAACTTTTGGTTTACCTGCAAGATTTAATTCAATCTTGTTGTTTTCATAATCTACACTCGGATAATTATCGTTACTCATTTTCTTCCTCTATTATTTTATTTTTTTTGGCAACCCATTTTCGTTAAAGTATTTTTTCTTTAACAACAAAGCCAAATTTACTAGCGCTATCATGACCGGGACTTCTACTAGTGGACCAATTACTGCGGCAAAAGCCTGATCAGATGCAATCCCAAAAACACCAACTGCAACAGCAATAGCAAGCTCGAAATTATTACTTGCGGCTGTAAAAGCAAGAGTCACTGTTTGGTCATATTTAAATCCTGATTTATAGGAGGTAAAAAAACTAATTACGAACATAAGCGTAAAATAGATGAGCAGTGGGATAGCTATCCTTACAACATTAATAGGATTTTGAATGATCTGTTCGCCTTTTGTTGCAAACATAATTACAATAGTATAAAGAAGTGCAATTAAAGCCAACGGAGATATTTTTGGTATAAAGGTCTTTTCATACCATGAGTTGCCTTTTCTTTTAACAAGTAATAAGCGAGTTAAAAAGCCAGCAGCAAAAGGAATTCCAAGATAGATAAGTACACTCTTCGCAACTTCAAACACTGAAATATTTATCACTTGACCTCCCCAGGCTAAACCAAGTAATTTGGGTAATAAAGTGACAAAAAAGTATATATAAACAGTGTAAAATAAAATCTGAAATATGGAATTGAGAGCTACCAATGCTGCACAGTATTCATTATCCCCTTTCGCAAGTGTATTCCACACAATAACCATTGCAATACATCTTGCGAGACCTATTATAATAATCCCTATTGCAAAACCTGGAAGATCAGGCAGAAAAACAATAGCAAGAATAAACATAAGTATAGGACCAATGATCCAATTTTGAATAAGTGACATTGTAAATATCTTTTTGTTTTTCGTTACTTTACCTTAGCAAGTGGTGGGTACATCATTAGAATTAAACCAATAGCTATCGGCCAAGAAATGGTTCCTGTACTCATTCCTTCAATTGTATTTGATATACTCGGGAACAGATATCCGCTTAAAACGCCTATTCCCATTGCAATGAAAATCCATAGTGTTAAAAATCTATCTAAAAATGAAAGTTTACCTGCTGCTTTATCCATGGGTTGACAACTCCTTTTTAATTGATTGGTCGTTTTCTTATATTTCGTTTAGTCATTGTTACTATAGTATTATATCTTCTAATTTAAAATTCAAAACCACTATAACATTTTGTTTTATCATCCTAAAATATTTTAATATCATTTACAGTCACTGCAAATACAATTTTCTTTATCACTTGTTATTTCAGACAAAAAAACAAAAAGCTCTTGTTGTTTATCAAAATTTAAGCTATAGTACATCCAAGATCCTTCCCGTCTACTGATTACAAAATCAGTATCACAAAGAATCTTCATGTGGTAGGAGAGAGTAGGCTGTGTAATACTGAAACTCTCTAAAATTTTACACGCACACATTTCCCCACAGGAAAGCATATCTATTATTTTCAATCTTGTTTCATCAGCCAATGCCTTTATCACCGGTACATATTCTGCATAACTACACTTCATCTTTAATCACCTCCAATATAGAGAGATGTCAATATGTTTTATAAATTTAACAAAGCCTTAATTATCCTTGTTGTTACTTACTGTTGGAATTTTCCATATCTATATTTCTAAAAATTTTTATCGGATAACTACTACTAAAAAATTAAAAGCTATCTCAAAGATAGCCCTTTATAACAATATTCAATAGAATATTGTTGTAAATATATTAGATATCAATATAATTACAAAAATATAAGCATTAAGAAAAACTAAAAAAAGCTACCACAAAGGGTAGCTCTTTAAATAAACTATTACATTAATTTTTATACTCCGAATTTTTCTTTAAAATCTTCAAAATCCAGTTCCATGACAAACCTATGTTCACCTTTACCAAACTCATCCTCTTCTCTAGAAATGTTTTTAAATCCAAGCTTGTCTTGATAAAGATGAATAGCACCTTCGTTATTTACATCTACAGTCAAATTCATCCTTAAAAAGTTTTGTTCAATTAAATTTTCTATTATACCTTTTAAAAATTGGAAACCAACACCTTGTCCTTGAACTTTTTCTGAAATCGCAAAATCAAATAGGTATGCTTTATCAGCATCATCCCAATCCCTCATAAGTATCGCAATACCCATCACTGCCTCTTTAAAATCTTCCTTTAACAAAAATACATTGCCCCTACGAATTTGAGGAACAATACCCCATTGATCAAGACTGGCATCACCAAAAATATTGACACTAAATTTTACAATACTATTAAGTAATTTCAGATTATAGTCTTGAACCAGGTAGATATTAAGATTATCTACACCATCAACTTTTTTGATAAATTTTTTAGGTAATGAACTAATTTTTTCTAAATGCATGGCTACTCCTTTAAATCACTTTAATAATAACATTATCCCATAAAAAGCTAAAATAGTCATCATAAAATGTCTATTTTTTTTATTAAGCCTTCATTCTTACAAAGAATGTAGGCTCCAATAACTAAATAATCTTAAATTTAAATGGTAATATGTATAAATATTTAGTTATTTACCTATTAAAATCATTTTTTTGAAGTAATCAAATAACCTAAATGGTAAAATTAGTAGTGCTTTATACGATAATTAGTATCCCACGCCTTTGCATCATACTCAACAGGTACACTGTCAGAGGTTAATTCTTTTTTTCAACTTTGATTAATACTATTTCATATTACAAAGCAATTAATGCGAAAATGTACATTTTCAAATATCAACCCAAATAAGTAATTTCACAAGTTGCTCTATAAATTAATTTCAGATGATTTAATAAATATTCAGTATTTTAAAATAGATAGCTGTTAAAAATTAAGCCAATTAGCCCCCAAGTTGTACCAAGTATTGCACCTCCAAGAACATCTCGTGGGTAGTGCATCCCAACATATATACGAGTTATTCCAACAAATAATGCTACAATATAAAAAACAAACGAAATAGGAGCACTAGCTTGATAATAATGTAATAATATTGTTATCATGAAAAATGCTTGGCTCGTATGCCCACTGGGGAATGAGCTACCGCTCGCTCGTGAACCAACAATACGTATTTTTTCTATTTTTATATATGGTCGTGTTCTATGAATTAAAAGTTTTAATAATGTGACGACAAACCATAATGTTAAAGTTCCCAATAAAAGCTCATAAGATATCATATAGTTTTTCTTGTAAAATAAAATTAACGCAAACACAATAGCAAAAATACCATTTCCAATTTGAGTAAATCCCAGCATCAACCAATCGAGCCAAGGAGCACGTTTTCCAAACATATTAAATAACCTTAAAACCCAAACATCTAGACGCTGAAAAGATGACCATACAAGAGAAACTGCTATCAAACTGAAAATCAATAACATAACAACCAAAGGTGCTTGCACCTTTAAGCTTAACCAAAAAAGCCTCCACATATAATAAGGAACTGTAAATATGACAATAACCAATAAGACAGCACTTGTAATAAACCAGTAAATGCGTTTAATATGGCTTATCCAATTTAAAGCTTTATTCCACACTCCGTGAATTTCAATCTCAGGTAGATGTTCTGCCTCAGGTGGCTTTACATTTTTATTTTTCAAGGATTTCACCCGATTCAACATTCTTATTTGTAGCTGTTTTAGGAGTCATTACTGCCAAGGCATGACTCCTCACTTCGATTTCCACCATTCCATTACCAATTGTTATTCCATCTGCCATAATAGGCATGTCAGGATGAGTTCCAATTGCGACTTTACGAACACGGAAATGCTGAATTCGAGCGTCTTCTTGCGTACTCGTTCCTGGCCCTTTAACGACATAACCCACTAAATCTATTTTTGATAAATCCGCAAAAAATGTAACATCTAATAATCCATCATTATATGCGTCATCAGCACCAACAAGATAATGTTGACCAACATACGGCATATTAGAAACTAATACCACATGTCCAAGCTTTTGAATCTCTTGATCATCATCTAACAAAAGATGTATCTCAGATGGCGGGGAAGCAGTCAGGGTTGTTAAAAAATCACCTATATGTATAATGTCACCATGTTGAATTTCATCTACAACTGGAAAAAGAGTTGAAAACAATCCTACCGAACATATTTCTATAAAAGGAGTACTATTATTTTCACAATTAGCGACACCCATGTCCACTTTGACACGCCGTCCTGTTCGTAAGATAGCAATAGCAGATGGAATATCTGTTGGGATTTTCAGGCTAAAAGCGATATTGTTTTGAGTGCCAGATGGAATAATTCCAAGAGTGGCGTTTGTGCCTATCATTGCTTTGGCGACAGAAGAAACCGTGCCATCTCCACCACAAACAACAAACAAATTAATCCCTTGAAAAATCGCATCTTGAACAATCATATTCATATCACAATTTGGCTCAATTAAATAAACCTCAGTTAAAAAATCCAACGCTTGTAGTTCTTGAATCACATTAATTAATTGTAAAGGTGATTCCTCATTTGTACCGGATTTAACGTTGAAAATAAGTTTGACTCGATTTCTATGGTCTTTTTTATTAATAGGCATAATTTTTCACGTTCCTTCTGAAACAAAAAAGAAATTTAGCTCTTTTGTGTCTATTGAATTTTAAAAAAAACCAGTAAATATCAATACCTTTCTGGTTTTTGTTTATTTAATTTCTTTATTGTTTGGGTTTGTATGTTTGTATAGATTTTTTAACAGTATTACCTGACATATGTAGTATCAGCAATGGTAATGATAGAAAAAAATAATTGCTTTAGAAAAAAGCTTTTAAATCATGTTATTAACGACTATTGGATTTTTTCTATTACAATCTTCCCGCCTTTGGTATACACACCAATGATAGCCCGCTATATATATCTTCTTAAATAATTTTCTTAGCAATAGAAATTTTTAAAATTAACAATCTTGTCCTGATTATCTGTGAGCCTTCCATCATCTGATATTTGAAGGAATATATTAAACACATCTTCATGGGCTTTTTCTATTTCATCAAATAGCACTACACTATTCTAATCATGTTTTCTTCACTGTCAAATAATGTTTTAGCTAAAGTTTTAGCTAGTTCGGTTTTCCAACACCAGTAGGACCAAGGAATATGAACGAGCCAATTCATTTGTATTTTCTAACCTATCACTTTATTATATACATCATACACCTGCAAAAAATATTTGTCGATATATTTATTGGTATATTATCGTATTTATCTTTTAAAATATAAGTGTAATAATATATTAAATTACATTTTTGTATTCAATCAAACACTTTCAATCATATAAATTCTAATCCTATTGTAAGTCAAAATCAATTAAAAGGATATGTGCTACTCGTGCAGAAATAGAAACACACCGAGCAACGTGCACAATAATACCTTCTGTTCGTCTCTTCCTTACATTCTTTCCAATTTCGACTTAATAATATCATGTATATGATATGTAGGCTAAATAGCATATTTCTACGCTATGTATGGTTGATTAGGCAAAATATTTTTAAAAGTATATTTCCGCGGTTCCGAACCTCGAGTTTTTGACATTCGAAATTGCACATCCTAGGAGATATTTTAGTATAAACTTTTGAAAACAACGGGGAACAAACAATTTTATAATAAATCAGCTCAAATAGCATCCTATGCTTTCAATCTATAAATAACTTAAAATAGCCATTTGTAACCCTTTCACGCAACAAAGCCACTCTTTTCAGAGTGGCTTCAATTGTATCAATATTTGAGTACTGATATGGTGGAGATGAGGGGTGTCGAACCCCTGTCCGAAAAACCTTCCAGAGAAGCGTCTACCAGTATAGTCCATTCTTAAATTTAGTCCAACAATAAGCTAATGAACAAGCCACTGATGAACGAGAACTCATATAGTAACAAATAAGGTTTGATTCTTACCCTAAAAGCACCCTCACTAAATTAACACCAAACACACCCCCGCGAGGATAAAATGCACCGGTGGCTGCACTAGGCAGCTAAAGCTAAACTTTTATTGTTTGCGTTTAAAAATTTTTGACCCGTTTATAGGCGAATCCACCCTAACTGGCAGCTCCAACATCCAATCCCCCGTCGAAACCATTACATCCCCATACTGTATTATTATAACATGTAAATACAAGATTCACAAATATTAATAATCAAATTATAGCAATTATAAAACTTTAACTTAAAAATAACTTCTACGCTTAAATACATACAAAACACCCAGTATAATAGCAATAGAAATACCAAATATAGCAAACGTTGCCCAAGTATAATTTTGATAAGGAAGAGGCACATTCATACCATAAAGACCAGCAAACAAAGTAGGAATTGCCAAACAAACAGTCAAAATAGTTAAAGTCCTCATAACAATATTCAACCTATAATTATTTATAGAATCAATAGAATGAGAAATATTATCACTCAAATCAGACAAACCTCTAACCAAACCTCTTATCTGAACATTCTCAACCTTCAAAGAAATCAAACTATTAGCTAAATCAACATCCTCCTCACCTAGCTTTTTACTAGTTTCCTCAATCAACATGCCAATACCCTCCAAATTAGGAGAAGCCTTCTGCAAAATAGTATCATATAACATTAAATTAATAATATTACTAGCAACAAACTTTTCATTAACCACCTGACCCTCGATTTCCTCAAACCTAAACTTCAAGTAATTAACAAAATCCAAATAAGCGTTAACACCAATAGATAAAACCTTTTCCTTAACATTCCTGATCCTATGCTTACTTGCCACAAACTTAGCAAAAACTTCAAACACCAATAAATCCTCATTATATATTAAAAAAGAATTACCAAATTCCTCCTCGGTTATTAACAATAACCGTCTAAAATGGAACTTATCCTCTTTAAACACAGGAATTGACAAAATCATCATCTCAGTCTTGAACAAATTAACCAATAAAGTAATCTCATTGTCATCCATCAAATACTTCAACAAATTAGAATTACTAATATATTTCAATAATTTAAAATCCAATTTTTCTATTTCAAGATTAGAATACTTACTAAACAAAAAAACACACCCTCTCATCTATAAATATAATATACCATATAGAAAAAAAAGAAAACACCAAAGTGTTTTCTTCCTTAAATTTATTATTATATAATAGTTACTTACTTACTAGCAGCACTATCCTTCATCAACTTATAACTAATACTATCAGTTAGCGCATACCAACTAGCTTCAATAATATCAGTAGACACCCCTATAGTAGTCCAAGAAGAATCACCATCAGTAGATTCAATTAGAACCCTAACCTTGGCAGCCGTAGCATCCTTACCATCAAGAACCCTCACCTTATAGTCCACTAAATGCATCTCTTTCAACTTAGGATAAAAAGTCTCCAAAGCCTTCCTGATAGCATTATCTAAGGCAGAAACAGGACCATTACCATCAGCAGCAGTATGATAACTATCACTACCAACAGAAATCTTAATTGATGCTTCAGAAAGAACAGGTTTGCCGCCATGTTTATTTGCACTCACATGAAAAGACTCCAACCTGAAACCAGAATCAAAAGCACCAGACTCCCTCTTCAACAACAATTCAAAAGAACCCTCTGCCCCTTCAAACTGATATCCTTGATATTCCAACTCTTTAATTTTCTTGACAAATGCCTGCTGAGCACTTTTATCATCAGGAAAATCAAGACCAAGCTCCTTAATCTTATACTGCAAATTACTAGCACCACTAAGCTCAGACACAAGAACCCTTCTCACATTACCAACAGTCCCAGGATCAATATGTTCATATGTCTTAGGATCCTTTAATACAGCATTAACATGAATACCTGCCTTATGTGCAAAAGCACTGTGGCCTACAAAAGCCTGATTATTAGGTAAAGCCAGATTAGCAGTTTCACTAACAAACCTAGCAGCCTCAGTCAAATGCCTCAAACCATTTTCACCTATACAATCATAACCCATCTTCAATTGAAGATTTGGAATAATCGAACAAAGATTTGCATTACCACAACGCTCACCCAGACCATTCATTGTACCCTGCACTTGACTAGCACCTGCTTGCACAGCCAATATTGAATTAGCCACAGCCAAATCACTATCATTATGTGCATGAATACCAACATTTATGCCTGTATGCTCTATAACAGCAACAACACCAGCCTTTATCTCATCTGGCAAAGCACCTCCATTAGTATCACACAATATCAAAGCCTCAGCCCCTACCTCGGCAGCAGCCTTAACTGTTAACAAAGCATATTCCCTATTATTCTTAAATCCATCAAAAAAATGCTCTGCATCATAAAAAACCTTAATACCCTTAGACTTCAAGAACAGAATACTACTTTTGATCATCTCAACATTTTCTTCAAGACTTACCTTCAAAGCAGACTTAACATGAAAATCCCAAGACTTACCGAAAATAGTAACATAACTAACACCAGAGGCCACAAAAGCATTCAAATTAACATCATCTTTTGCCTCAATACCAGCTCTTCTAGTACTACCAAAAGCAGTAATTTTAGCATGATTAAAACTAACCCCCTGAACCTCTTTAAAAAAATCCATGTCTTTAGGATTAGAACCTGGCCAGCCACCCTCGATAAAATCCACACCAAGAGAATCAAGCTTTTTAGCAATATTAATCTTATCTTGAACAGACAAGCTAATACCCTCACCTTGAGTACCATCCCTTAATGTAGTATCATATACAACAATTTTCTCCATAATTCCTCCTAAAGAGCCTCTAGTACAAGATTACCCATTTGTTTAGTAGTAACTTTCATCTTGCCTTTTTCCATAATGTCAGGAGTCCTATAACCAGCAGCTAAAACTTTCTTAACCGCATGCTCAATTCTCTCAGCAGCTTCAAACTCCTTGAAAGAATACTTTAACATCATAGCCCCAGATAAAATAGTAGCTAAAGGATTAGCCTTACCAAGACCAGCAATATCAGGAGCAGAACCATGAGCAGGCTCGTAAAGAGCAACC
>JAGXHX010000026.1 GCA_024635955.1 Bacillota bacterium | reverse complement strand
TGTCATTGTCATTGTCATTGTCATTGTCATTGTCGGCTATACGTTCACGTGTCGGTAACGTATCGTTGTGCGTATCGTTATTAGATTTACTATGAATGTTGATATTTTTCTTGAATATTTTAGCTATTTCTTCATCAGAAACCTTACTTGAAGTCTTAAAATGTTGTTGTAAATATTCATAAACATTCTTTATTAAATTTTTATTAACTACATCGCTCAAATCTTTTTCAAGGCAGTCATACAAAGGCTTTCCACCTTTAACCACTGCATGTTTAATATAACTCAAAATAGCTATTTCATTTGTTTCTTCGCTATATTCTACTACCTTATATTGGTTAATAAATCTATCAAGTATATCTTCGATTAATTTAAGATCATAACCCATTTCAAAAGCCATAAATTTTTTAGGTAATTTGAAAATTCCACATTGCCTTACGTGTCTGTTGGTTAAAATGTAAAGCATGAAATATTTATCCTCTGGGCTAAAATCATTAACTAAGTCAACATTATTCCATAAAGATGTATCAACTACTCTTTTAACTCCCATTTTTAACCTCCATACATATCATCTAATTCTTCATAAAAATCACTTATATAATCAATTGTTTTTGCAATATCTTTAATTAACTGGACATCCATAAAACTAGTACAATATCTGTTCAAATATGCAGGTATTTTACTTTTATCAGAGCTGTATAGATATACCCTATTCCTTAATATTCCATAAATATACATTTTGTCTTTAAGCAGAGGATCATATTTATCTTTTGCTCTATAAACGCATATTTTTTTTATATACTTTAGAACTTCATCTGTATTTCTAGTTTGTGAATTCCAATATTGAGCTACGCTAGCATCAACTGCTTCTAAAACTTGTTTGAATCCATGCTTTTTGATTAGATTCTTATATGTTTTTCTGCCAGTTTCAGTAAGTTCTACTCCTATCAATTCTCCTAGAACTTGGTCTATTTTAGCAACTTGAGTTTCTTCTAAATCCATCAGTTCATGTCGCCATCTCATCATTTCTTCAAGTTGAATTCTTTTTTCATTTAATTCAGTTAATTTTTGCTTTTCTATTTTTAATAGAGAATGATCATTTAATTTTCTAGCACCTTTTCCACTATTACATTCCTTGCAAGATGTTATTAAATTAAGAATATTATTATCTCCGCCTTCTTTAACTGGATTTATATGATCTACTTCAAGTACTACATCAGGTACACCTTTACCGCAATATTGACAAGTGAAACTATCTCTTTTAAACACTTCAAATCTAACTTTATTACCAATAGTTTTTCTTTTGTTACTCATCTATTCACCACCTCAAATATATTAATTTGATTAGGATCTACTGGTTTAATGTGAACTGATAATGCTTGGAAAGTCTCCGATAAATCCTTTATTTTTGATAATATTTCTCTATTAAGAAACCTAGATATATCTGCATCACGATAGCTTAAGAAATATCCATAGTTAGAACTGTCAGATAGAATTGGAATGCCTCTTCTCCTTGCCTGCCTTATCATTAATCTAATGTTTCTATCACTTAGGCCAATTTGCTCTTCCAGTGATTGTCTGCTAATCGGATTTTTATAATCTCTATGTGAGGCCATAACTTCTAGTAATTTTTGATAACTTTCGCTTTTTATTTCTTGTAATCCCATAACTAACCCCTTTCTGGGAACTGAAGAGAATTTCATTGAGGTGAGTATCTTTACAGCTCCCATTTGTTTTATTTGAATAATTGTAAGTATTAAATTAATTCTAGGTAGTTTTTTATTATATTTATCGCTTCATCAAATCCATATGCTACCTCGGCTTTGTACCCTTGATTATTAAGCTCCTCTATCCACCATTTTTGGTTGTTAGATGGCTTGTTCTTTTTTGTAGCTTTCAGTTCCAAATATAGCCCATGATACTTTCCTTTAGGAGCTGGTAAACATATGTCAGGAACTCCACTTTTTAATCCTTCTGCTTTAGCTTTTATTGCACCTTTCATACTCTTGTAAGTTCCATTTGGTATATGATGCATCAGTTTAAGTTCCGGATACTTATTTATCATCATTGATGCCCAGTCGAATATCATGATCTGTATTTGAGATTCCGTAACACTAAGCTTCATTTGGAAATTCTCCAAAAACTTCATCTACTTCAGCTTCTGTTGGCTCATAAGTTGCTTTCTCTAATACTTCTTTAGTTTCTGCTTTTGCTTTGCTCTTACCCTTGCTTTTAGGCTCTTGTGGTTGGTCTTCGATAACTGCTTTAGTTTTCTCTTCTGTCATTGGTTCATTATCCACATACTCAACTGCTCCATCTTGCTGGATTACTCCCATGTCCTTGGTATAGGCATCTTGCATTTCTATACTCATAATTCCCCACTTACTTATTAGTTGTTTAATAACAGTTTTTTGAGCCATTCCATCAAATCCAGAATACCAAGGGCTTGAGTATTTCCATAAATCACTCTTAGGTATTTTCCCATCTAGTAATTCTTCATATTTCTTTCTACTAAATGCCTGGCTATATTTATCTGCATGATTTAGCATTTTTTCTAAGCTAAAATATACACGTTTTTTAAATCCATTAAGCAATTCAAAGTATCCTAAGTATCCAATTATTGGAGCATTCTCTCTCAATTCTTCATCTTCTATGAATTCAAATACTGGCTTACCAGTTTCTTTGTCTCTGCCTTCAAATTCACCTTGTCTAACTTCAATTGCATCTATATCGGAATATTGGCCAGACCTCATTGCTAATTGCTTGTAACCATTAACGCCTAATTGGAATTGTGCATTTTTAGTTCCTTTATTTTTGTCGTTATAGGGTATGAGGTAATATTGCGCTAATTGTGGCGATGGAGATAACTCCAAACTTTCACCTAATAAAGCAGCTGATATAATTGTTGCTGGATCACATTCTTGTAATGTTGGATTTGTTACAACAGCACTTGTTATAGCTGCTACAAATCGGTTTGCTCTTTTTGGGTCTCTTAAGGTATTGTTAATCATTCTTTGGTAACCATCTGATGAGATCACCGCACTGAATTTTGGTTTTTCTTGTGATTTTGTTAATGAATTATTTACTGACATTTTATTTACCTACTTTCTTTGTTTTTATTTCATTTTCTCTTATCCATTCTTTAAGTTCATTAAATTCTCTTTCGTTTAAGAAAAGGCTGAAATCAAACCATACTCTTTTATCTTCAATCGGCTCTTTATATGTTGTCTCTGGGACTACACTCTTTGTTTCTTCAACTACTACTTTTACTTCTTCTACTGTCTTTGGTACTTGTTGTGCTAATCTTTCAGCCTTAACACGTTCTGCCTCTATCATTGCTTCCTTTGCCTTTTTCAATCCAACTTCTTTTCTAAAAACTAAATCTAAATCTAAATCTCTAGTTGTGAAAAATACATCTAATAGTTCTGTTTCAAATTCTGACTTTTTATCCTTAATGATTTTCACTCCAGTTTGAATATTTGAGTAAATCTTCTCAATATCTGACTTAACATCCTTAATATTATAAGTTGTATTCTGCCATCTTTTATCCTCAATAGAATCAAAACCAATAACTTCTTGGTAATCTTCAAATATCTCATTATAGATATCCAATGCCTGGTCTCGCTTTTTAGCTTTACTTCTTGCTTCATAATCTTTAACTTGATCATCAATTGCTAATAACGGCTGGTCAATTAATGCTATTAGTTCTTTGATAGATGCTTCAAATGCATTATACGGCTCCAGGCACTTGTTTTTGATTTCTTTTCTCTTGGTATCTAGTGCACTTTTGAAATTGTTAAGTGTTGATCTATCTGTTTTTGCTGATTTTATTGAGCTATCGTCATAAATCAAGCCCTGGTACTTATCTAAATTCTGATTTATATATGCTTTAATCTCATCCTTGTTGAATTCAATGGTTTGAATAAATCCATCTTCTTTTGGTGTATAAATTACTAGTTCCATGTTTTACCTCCTTAAAATGGTACATCTTTTTTATTAATTATTGGTTCTACTGGTGCCTTAGGTATAGTTTTCATATAGTCTATGAATGTAACTACTTCATCTGCAGGTACATTGATTTGAGTAACTTTAGCCATTGATTTACCAAACTTGGTCTCCACTTCCACCTGATCATCAATTGCTAGGTTGTCATCTTCTGCAAAATAACTATATTGTGTTCCTTTGAATTCACCAGTATGTGTATGTTTAAATTGTACTTTTACTATTTGCATTTGGTTTCCTCCTTATATCGTGTAACATTTTATTTTTGTATGCTATAATCACCTTGAAAGGGGGTGATTAAAATGATTATGAATCCTATAAATTCTAGTAATTTAAAAAGTGTGGGTTATGATAAAGACAATCTTTTTTTATTTATAACTTTTCACTCTGGTGATACTTACAGATATTCAGGAATTCCTTTATCCGTATATGAAGGACTTCTAAATGCATCTTCAAAAGGCAGTTATCACCACAACTTCATTAAAAAATATCCTTATATTAAGGTTTAATCGATTATTGTTAATGATATAGCTGGACCTTCAATTGCAATAGTAGCTTCTTCATGAGGAGCTACTATTCTTTTTATTACTCCTTCTCTCTTCGCTAATTCATTTGTTAATGTTGATGTAGGGACTTTCTTTAAATCCATCATCTCTTTCTCCTTTCTATTTTCCTTTTAAGGTTAGGCCTTAAGGAATATTTTTCCACCTATGTCAGTAAACTGTTGGGTATTCGGTCTAAATAAAACTGAGTACCCACCTTTATTAATCACTTCTTTTTGATTTATAATTGCTATCACTTCATTTTTAGAATCTAATACTATAATCTGTTGGTTTTCCATTCTCATCCCTCCTATAATTCCGGTAGTATTAATGCCGGTCTTGTCCTATTTTCTACATGATCCCAAAATTTAATACCTGCATTTTCTAAATAATATATGTCTTCTTCTACTTCTGAACGTTCTATGAAATAATGTTTAGCTTCAGTTCTAACTTCCCCAGAATACTGATATTTAAGTTGAGCTTTAAGTACACTAAATTCTGCCCAGGGCGCTGTTAACAACTGCCATAATACTTGAATATAGTAGTTGTCAGGAATGCCTTGATTCCACTTTTCCTTTTGCATGGACCTAAGTATTTCAGTAGTCTTTACTTCAAGTATTCCTTTTCGCCCTGTTTCAATTTCTAAAAGTCTCCCATCCAAAGTTGATAATATGAATGGATGGTTAGGGTTTCTAATTAAATCAAAATCCTTATATTGAACTTCATATTTCGGAAAATCTAGTTTAAATAATTCCCTTAGTGGAGCTTCAGCTTCTTTGCCATATTTCACACAGGGTTTATTTCCAATGTCCTCATGTTCTTTTAGTCCTACCTTCAACTCCCATAGTTCTTGATTGTTCATATATGGGTTCTTGCCGATAATTGCAGCTGCTTCAGAACCACCAATTCCTGTCTTCCTTACTCTTAGCCATTCCTTTTCGTTTAAGATAGTAACTCCCATCGTTCCTCCTACAAGTATTTTTTGACTTCTTCCATTAACTCATTGAATGCTTCTAAATGTGATGTTGTTTTAACTCCAAAGACTACTTTTCCAACCTGCTCACCGTAAGCAATGACTTCATTCATACAATCTATTAATTCATATTCAAGGTGTCTAGGTTCCTCTTCCAATTCTTCCATTGTGTACCCACTACTAATTAAGTGGTTTTGTACTTCACCTACTAATTCCATTGCAAATTTACATAATGGAAACTCTTTACCTCTAACCAGCCATACGATTGTATTGTTATTATTTTGTGGTATAATTGGCTTAGGAATATCTTTTAAAATTGATGATAAATCTTGGTCGGATTTCAATTTTTGATATTCTTTTTCTTTATTCATTTTTAAATCCCTCCCTTATTATGCTAATCTTGACTAAAGCACTCTCTTTGGCTTCTTGTACTTTTATTCTTGTTTGGTCTTGCCAGTTCTTGAATTTCACATCTTCAATATTTTCTTTAATAATTTCTTTTGTCATCATAGCCACCAAAGCATAGTTGCTAAAAAAACCAACATTGATAACATAAATACTAATAAGGCTATTGAGAAATCTTTATCTTCCATCCTCGTTCCTCCCAAATTTGCTACCTATAACATATATAGTTACACCTAGTGCGAATATTAAAAACTCTAAACCGTTCATTTTTTGACCTCCCCATATGCCTTTTCAAATGCGTTTTTACTAACTCTGCCTTTGATTGTTCTATAACCTTGTTCCCTTAAATCTTTGTTAATTTCTTGGATGATAGCGCTTGCTCTACCTGTTCCTACTCCTGTTATCTTAGATACATCACTTGCGTTTAAAAATTGCATAATCACTTCCTCCCTTCTTTAATTTATGTATATTATTTATTTGTATGTTATAATCACCTTATGAAAGGAGGTGATTATATGTCAGATTATCGTAAAACTCAAATGGAACTAGCAGTTGAGTATTCTTCTAAGATGATTAAAAATAAAACTTATGATGGTGATTCTCAAATCAAAATCTTAAAAGAAGTTTATAAAACAATAATTGAGCTTGAACGTAATCCATTTGATGATTAAGGACTAATTGCTTAGAACTACTTTGATAATTGCGTCAGGGTAGTTCTCTTTTATTTTCTTGATTTCTTCATTAGTTTTATCAAAATCTCTTGCTGAAATCGTAAATTCTATTATTTGTGTTACTTTCATTCTCTTTCTCCTTTCTATTTATCTTAGATTTAATCTAAGTTCTTTTGCAAAAAAAATTAATAAACTTATTAAACTCAATGTTTTTGCCTATTAATTCTTTTAATTTAAAAATTTCTTCCCCTGTAAACTTACTAGGATTAGCAATCTTCTTATAATATGTTGGGAAGGAGATACCTAGTTCATTAACAATGTAGGTCTTTTTGAGACCACTTTCATTAACTAGTTGCTTTAACTCTGCCATTAATTTCACCTCCTTATGTACTTAAGTATAATCTTAGATTTAACCTAAGTCAACACTTTTCTTATATTTAATTTAAGTTTATTTTAATAAATACTTATATTTTCTTGATTATTTGTATATTATCTTCTATAATATATTTTATAATATCAAACCCATAAATGGAGGTATCAAATGAGTGAATTGGCAAAACAAATAAATAAGTATAGACAATTAAAAGATTTAACTATGAAGGAACTAGCAGAAAAAATTGGAGTTGCAGAGGGAACTGTTAGTTATTGGGAAGCTGACAAGAGTAGTCCAAGAATGGATAAAATAGAGAAAATGGTGGGTTAGTAGCTACTATATCAGCTTCTTTCAATAAATTAATCGATTCAGCTGAGCGAAAATCACCATCACCATTTAATAATGTTAATATATTCTTTCTGTTTTTTATCAAATACTCAATATCAGTTAAATCAATAGCACCATCCTCATTTTCATCATTAACCTCTGTAATTTCAATTTTATAAGGTAATTTCTGATTTTCTTCTTTTTTATCTAAATCAATAACATCTAACAATGATAATTGTTTACCTGAGACAGGAGATCCAGAATAGCATGTAGCAATCAGTTTTTTTAATTCTAAAAAATTAAAATTCATAGCAAAATATTTAAAGAAATTACTTTCAAAAGGATCATCGCAATTACAAAATACAACCTTACCTTTAAAATGTTCCTTATAGTGTTTCATTTCTGCTTCAATATCAGATATCTGAGTATAAAATTCATCAGCTTTATTTTTTTTTGCTTTACCTAAAGTTTTATTTGCCAATTCAAATCTCCTTAGTATTTAATATATAGCATAATTATAACATTATTTCACAAAAAGAATAGGGAGCTTTCGCCCCCCTTAATAGTTTTAACCTAATTTTATAAAATTCCACTGTTGGTTTAGACCATTATTAGATTTGAATTGCATTATAAAGGCATAGTCTCTATTGTCAAACTCTCTAATATCTAAAACCATGTTACTATGTTTTGCAATTATCTCACCATTCTTACCAATTAAGAATTGTTGGTTCTTACCACCATTTAGCTTATGAGCTATAACAGGTTGTCCTATAGTTTGGTCATTACCAAATACATCTAAATATTTATCTGAGTCTTTATTGATAAAGTGGTTACCATCCCAAGTCCATCTTTGTAAATTTGAACCATCAAGTTGAGTATTAGTAACCATGAAGTTGAACTGATCTTGTGTCAGAACCTTACCATTCATCTTTGATACTATCAAATAGTCTCCTGGTGATAATGTTTTAGTTGGTAATGTTTGTGCTATTGGTTGAGGAACTATAACCTCTGGTGTTGTGGTTATTGTAGGATAAACCTGTACTCCTTTCTCATCAAAAACTTTAAAGCCAGGATTAGCATCTGCAACAGCTTTAGCACTATCTAAATTTCTAAAAGCCTGCAATTGTGATTTAACATCTACCCAAGACTTCCTTATCCTGTATATCTGACCAGTAAGTGGTTCTGGTTTAGGTGTTGGAGCAGGTG
>JAGXHX010000025.1 GCA_024635955.1 Bacillota bacterium | reverse complement strand
TCGGCAGCGTCAGATGTGTATAAGAGACAGTCATATACCTGTATGGCCGAAACCACCTTCTCCCCTTATACTTTCATTTAATTCTTCAACATTTTCCCATTCAAATCTCTCGTATCTATGAATTACCATCTGACAAATACGATCCCCGTTATTAATTTCAAATTCGTTATTGGACAAATTCACGAGAATAACTTTAATTTCACCCCTATAATCACAATCAATTGTTCCGGGTGAATTAAGAACAGTAATTCCACTTTTGGCAGCCAGTCCGCTTCTGGGTCTGATTTGTGCCTCAGTACCTAAAGGCAATTCAATAAAAATTCCTGTAGGTACCATAGCTCTTTCAAGTGGTTTTAATACTACAGGCTTTTCTAAAAAAGCTCTTAAATCAACACCGGCCGAGCCTTCAGTTGCAAAACCAGGAACTCCATTATTGCTTTTATTAACTAATTTTACTTTTACCATACCTGTTTATTACAAAAAATGAACCAATAAAGAGAGCAAATATAACTGCTTTAAAGAGATAGGAAAAATATTCATTTTCAATACTTATCTGATTGTCCACAAAAAACACAATACCTGCAGCTATAAAATAAATGATATATTGCTTTAAACGGTAAGGAACAGGATAATATTTCCTTCCGAAAAATCCAGACAAAATCATCATAACAAAATAACCACAAAGCAAAGCAATAGCAGAACCAATAACACCAATAGAAGGAACCAAAACAACATTTAAACTTATGGTAATAACAGCCCCAATAGCGCCAAAAACAGCTCCAATCCATGTACGGTCGGTGAGCTTATACCACAACGACAAATTGAAATAAATACCATAAAATAAAAGTGCAATTAATACAATGGGGATAATAGAATTGCCCTGTATATACTCTGAAGTCAGAACAATATTAATAACATCAATAAAAAGAGTAACTCCAAGAAAAATAACTAATCCAAAAAAAATGAAATAATTCATAACAGTGGCATAAGCCTGCTTCCCTTCCCCCTTATTTTTAAAAAAGAAAGGCTCAAATGCAAATCGAAAGGATTGCGTGAACAAACTCATTAATACCCCGATCTTAAAATTGGCTCCATAGACAGCCAATTGACTAAAACCTCCATCATTCAATAAAGCCGGCAAAATAATTTTATCAATGTTTTGCGTTAACATTCCGGTAATACCAACAAACAGAACAGGAAGGGAATAGATTAAAACAGGCTTAATAATATTAAAATCTATAATGGCCTTTAAATTTAATATCTGAGGAATAAGTAATAAAAATGCTATTATACTACTTAAGGCATTACTTAGGAAAACATAGAAAATTCCGTCAAAAAAATGATATAAAGAAGCCACATGTGAACTTACATACTGATGTTTAATAAGATAAGGCATCAGTAATAGAAAAAATAAATTAAAAAATATATTGGCTCCAATGTTGATGATTTTAACTACTCCAAAACGAACAGCCCTGTTTTGAAGCCTTAATCTGGCAAAAGGAAGTGCTATAAAGGAATCTATACCGAGAATCAGGAAAACCAGGAAAATGGAAAGAGAATGATCTCCCCCATAGAAAAGATTACTAATGCTTCCATGAAAAAAGAGTCCAAGTAAAACAAAAGTGCCACTGGTAATTCCCAATAAGGTTACGAGTGTTTTAAAAATTGTATTTTCGTTATATCCCTTCCCGGAAAACCTGAAAAATCCGGTTTCCAATCCGTAAGTTAATACAACTAACAGAACTGAAATTATACCATAAAAATTAACAACAACCCCATATTCAAAAGTACTTAACGTACGAATATAAAAAGGCATCAATAACCAGTTTAACAACCGGCCTATCATGGTGGAAGCTCCATAAATGATTGTTTCGCCGGCAAGTTTTCTGAGGCTAAGAGACATTCTATAAAATAAATAAAAAAATTTTAAAACAACGAAGATTGTGAGGAACCCATTTCTCTGCCTAAATGAGTATAACCCAAAGAGGTAACCATCCTGCCCCTTGGCGTGCGCTTAATAAAGCCTTCCTTTATCAGAAATGGTTCATAAACTTCTTCAATAGTACCGGAATCCTCTCCTATGGCTGTAGCTATGGTAGTTAAACCTACAGGACCGCCACTAAATTTATCCATAATAGTAAGTAAAATTTTATGATCCATTTGATCAAGTCCATGTTGGTCGATATCAAGGGCTTCAAGACTCATTTTGGTTATCGGCATATCTATCTTACCATTTCCCTTAACCAAGGCAAAGTCGCGAACCCGTCTGAGCAATGAATTGGCTATACGTGGGGTACCACGACTCCGTCGCGATATTTCAGCAGAAGCATCCTCCAGAATAGGAACATCAAGAATGCGGGCAGATCTGGAAATAATACCTTTCAATACATCAACATCGTAATATTCCAAATGGCAATTAATACCAAATCGGGCGCGCAAAGGACTCGTAAGCAAACCACTACGCGTAGTTGCCCCAATAAGAGTAAATGGATTCAACTCTATCTGGATACTTTTTGCACCCGGTCCTTTATCTATCACAATATCAATACGGAAATCCTCCATGGCCGAATATAGATATTCCTCAACAATAGGACTCAACCTATGAATTTCATCAATAAAAAGTACATCATTAGATTCAAGTGAAGTAAGAATGCCGGCTAAATCTCCTGGTTTATCTAAAACCGGACCACTGGTAAGTTTAAAGCCAACACCTAATTCATGCGAAATAATATTTGATAATGTAGTTTTTCCAAGTCCAGGAGGGCCGTGTAGCAATACGTGATCGAGTGCATCACCACGCATAAGAGCAGCTTTTACAAATATTTGAAGATTTTCAACAACCTTATATTGTCCTTTAAAATCGTTAAAGCTAAGAGGCCTTAACTTTTGCTCTATATCAGGTTCTCTGGTCTGTTCTTCACCCGTATTACGTATATCAAACTCCATCACATTAATATCTGAAAATAAACTTTAGAAGAATTTCTGAACCTCAAAATTAGAATGATGTATACAGGGAAGAATAAAAACCTCAATTTATTTTAAATCCAAAGTTACTAATAATATCTTTAAAAACCTCCATATCAAATGGTTTGGCCATATATTCATCCATACCTTCCTTCAGACATTTATCCCGGTCAGCATCATAAGTATTGGCAGTAAGGCCGATAATAATATTCTTATTCCCGGATTCCTGATCTCTTCTTCTGATATTCCTGGTTGCTTCAAGACCATCCATTACCGGCATCATCAAATCCATAAGAATAATGTCATAACTTTTATTATCAACCTTATCCAATGCTTCCTTTCCATTATTGGCTACATCAATACGAAAACCGTATTTCGAAAGAGTTAGAAATATAAGTTTCTGATTCAATACATTATCTTCAACAAGTAACAATGAAATCCCATCCATGGATAACTCTCTTTATACTATTTTTCTTCAAGATATAATAATTGGTATAAACAATCAAATATTCTGATTTTTAAAATTAATCATCTCATAATTAAACCGTATGAAGGAAATAAGTAAAAAAATCCTAAAACATAAAGGTAAAACATTTAATTAAGAAATAACCCAAACAAAATGCCAAACATTTCAAATAACAAACGAAGAAAAATTATTTATTCAATAAATCTCCGGATAACTCAAACATTCTTTCAATGGGTTTAATGGCTTTTAAGCGGACATTCTCATTCACAATGACTTCAGGAAATTCATATTTCAGAGTCAGAAAAATTTTCTCCAGTGTATTTAAACGCATAAATTCGCAATCGTTGCATCCACACGTTGAGTCCGAGGGAGGTGCTGGAATAAAAGTTTTATTTTTCGATGCCAACTGCATTTGATGTAATATTCCGGATTCAGTTGCTACGATGAACTGATTGGAATTCGAAGTTTGCGTATATTTTAAAAGACTGGCGGTACTCCCAACGAAATCGGATACAGTAAGAACCGGTTTCTTACATTCTGGATGTGCAATTACTTCTGCATCAGGAAATTTTTTCTTTAAATCAATGATTTTTTCTACAGAAAATTTTTCATGTACATGACAGGCACCATCCCAGATAACCATATCTCTTCCGGAAATACTTTGCAAATAATTTCCTAAATTCCTGTCAGGTCCAAAAATAATTTTTTGGTCTTTTGGAATACTGTTGATAATTTTAACAGCATTGGTAGAAGTAACAACAATATCAGACAGAGCTTTAACATCTGCAGTTGTATTAACATACGTTACAACAGTATGTCCCGGGTGTTGCTTGATAAATTCTTCAAAAGGTCCGGCAGGACAACTGTCAGCCAAAGAACAACCTGCATTAAAATCAGGAATAAGTACTTTTTTATCGGGAGATAATATCTTAGCTGTTTCCCCCATAAATAAAACCCCTGAAAGCAAAATAACATCAGCATTGGTTTGAGAAGCTTCCCAGGCAAGTGCAAGACTATCCCCTACAAAATCAGCTATATCCTGTATTTCATTTTTCTGATAATAGTGAGCCATCAGAAGTGCATTCTTCTCTTTCTTAAGTTTTTTAATAGCTTCCACTAAATCCATATCAGCAGGAATTGCCTCATCAACAAATCCTTTTTTTAACCATTCACTAGCTATATTCATTATTATAAAGATTTATAAAATATTATGGTGATGTTATAAGCCTGTTGATAGTGTTTAAAAAAAAAATCCTATACTGTTGTTTTGTATTGAAATGAGCATTTATGGTTACTTTATCAACGGTTTATAAGACCACTTAAAAATTTAAAGTTCAAATATATAGTTGTTGTTTTCAACAACGGTTAATAATGTGCAAATTTAATAATTAATCAGAGGCAATTATTTATTAAAGCTGTGAAAACTGTGTAAAAGTAAATCAGAAGAAACTGTTTTCTTTCTTGATGATGGGACAAAAGAGGATGTATGAAAAAATATTTGGTATTTCCTATAAAATGTTTTCATTATTTACACTTAAATATTAACGAATTATTAACAGGTTATTAAACAAAGATGAAAGCGCGGGAATTTATTATCTTTGAAAAAAAAAATATGCTTTTCAGAAAAATAGGTATAGGCTCAGATCATGCAGGTTTCAACCTTAAAACGTTTTTGAAAGGGGAATTGTTGAAAAAGGGCATTGAAGTAATTGATTTCGGTACTGATTCGGATGACAGTACTGATTACCCCGATTATGCACATCCGTTGGCCAATGCGGTTGAAACAGGCGATTGTGAGGTTGGTATTGCTATCTGCGGAAGTGGAAACGGGATAAGTATGACAGTTAATAAGCATCAGGGCATCCGTTCGGCAGTTTGCTGGAATACCGAAATTGCTTATCTGGCCAGATTACATAATGATGCCAATATATGTGCATTGCCCGGACGTTTTTTGAAGCAACAGGAAGCGTTGAAAATTGTTAATGCTTTTTTTACAACCGGTTTTGAGGGTGGAAGGCATAAGCGCAGAGTAGAAAAGATTCCTCTATAATAATGTTTTAGAAAATAAGCGCAACCAGGAAAAGCTGGTATTGATTGGATTTAAACTGATTTTGGTGAATTTATTCTGCCGGCTGCAGGGGAAAAAACTTATGATATTGTAACCCCGGTCATGCATTAATCGATGTTAGAAATAGAAACCTTTTTATAAATATTATGCTGTCAACAACATGTAAATATGCCGTCAGGGCAATTATTTTTATTGGCTTGAAAGGAAGTGAAGAAAACCGGGCCAATGCCAGAATTATTGCCTCCGAGCTGGGGATTCCCATGCAATTTTTGAGTAAAATATTGCAGGTATTTGTGCGTAAAGGGCTCTTGAATAGTTTCAAAGGACCTACAGGAGGATTTTTTCTGGCCAAAGATCCCGGGGATATTACTTTACTGGATATTGTTGAAATTATTGACGGTCCATCTGTTTTTGAATCATGCCTTATATTGTTCCTGACTTTGTGCATGTGCTTTATCACGGTCGAATAGTGAAAACCGGTGGAAAAGAAATGAAATCAAACTCTCAACCCTGAAAGGGTTGAATCTTTAGTTTGTTAATATTCAACCCTTTTCAGGGTTGAGAAATCAATCTTCATTCTGCCGTGGGTTTCACC
>JAGXHX010000024.1 GCA_024635955.1 Bacillota bacterium | reverse complement strand
CTCATAAAGTTGCTCCTTAAATAGGGTGGTTATATATGAGATTATATCTTTTTCCTAGGGTAAGTTGTTGGACACTTAATATTTTTAGTCTACAGGGAGTGTAGCCTTAAGTACTCTAACTAATCTATCCTTATCTTCAGGGGAAAGTTTACCAGTCTTCATAAATAGCATCTTAAGGTCCTGGTCTCTCTCTAACATTTCTAGAATCTCAATTGCATCTGGATCATAGTCATGTTCTTCTATAGTCTCATCAATAAAGAAACTCTTTGGTACATTAAACATCTCTGATAGTTTTTGGATAATACCCATTCTAGGAATAGCTTTTTGTAATACCCATTTACCAACTGTTGATTCATTAACCTCAAGTTTGTTTGCAAGCTCCTGTTGGGTTAGGTCATGCTTTTCTAATATGTACTTTATTCTCTTTGAGAATATTTCAATGAATTCCTGATCGCTCATTTCAATCCACCTCTTTCTTTCTATGTTTTCCATTATAGAATAAAATTCTAACTAAATCAATATTAATTTTAAATAATTGAATATAATTCTATTTAAGTATTGACACTAGAATATGATTCCACTAAGATATATTTAAGAGGAGGTGAGAAACAATGGAAGAAAAATTAATGATGACCCTAAAAGCAGCAAGAGTGAATGCTGGACTAACAATACTTGAAGCTTGTAAGTTACTAGGCTTTGGGAAAGATACCCTAATCAAGTATGAAAAACACCCTGAACTAGTGAAAAAAGCAAAGAGAGCAAAGCTATCAGAAGTCTATGCTATAGCTGAAGAACATATTTTTTTCGGTAATAAGTAGAATTATATTCTAGTTTGAAAGGAGAAGGGAACTATGGAAATACCAGTCTGGAAGAAAACCATGCTAAGTCCTACAGAATATTCCACCTATTCAAACCTATCAGTAAAGATCATCTATGAGTATTGCCATAAAAGAAGAATCCCTTGCCTTAGAACTGGAAGAGGTGATTTTAAGATACATAGGGCCTCAGCAGATGATGCCTTAAAAGAAATGGCACTTAGTCATGAAGGTTATGAAGCAGGCGAAAGTCCTAAAGGAAAGAAAAGAAGAAAAAGCGTTATTTAAAGAAAGGAAAATAAAAGAATGAAGTTATATGAAATAAAAAGAGAGTATGAGGTTCTATCTCAGTACCTAGAAGATAATGACCTAGATCAAGCAGCCTTCAAGGAAGCCTTCTTAAATATTGAAGGAAGCTTAAGCGATAAGAGTGAGAACTATGCCAAGCTAATAAAAAATATTGAAGGAGATATTGAAACCTATAAGGGAGAAGAAAAAAGACTTCATGAAAAAAGAAAAGCAATGGAAAACAAAGTGCTCCGACTAAAGACCAGTGTCTATGAAGTTTTTAAAGAAATGAAGATTGAAAGTCTAAAGGCAGGTACCTTTAATTTAAGAATACAAACCAATGCACCCTCAGTAGATATTTTAGATCAAGAGATTATACCAGAACTATATAAGAGCTATGAATTAAAGCTAGATAAAAAAGGAATACTAGAAGCTCTAAAGCTAGGCCAAGTAGTTACCGGTGCAGAAATAAAGAAAACAGAATCATTAAGAATTAGATAAGGAGAGATAAAAATGGAAAACAAAAATACAGCCTTAACCATTATGGAAGGTTTAGACAATCAAGCAATGGCTTTATCAATAAATAAGATAAAGGCTTTTCAAGGAGTGGTTAAAAACCAATTTACACAGAAGCATGACTATGGAATTATACCAGGTACAGGAAATAAGCCGGTGTTACTAAAACCGGGTGCAGAAAAGATTTGTATGCTAATGGGGCTAACAACTGAATTTAATATTATTGATAGCACTAGAGATTTTGACAAGGGCTTTTTTCAGTACCAGCTTAAGTGTAGGTTACTAAAAAATGGAGAAGTAATTACTGAAGGACTAGGGTCAGCTAATACCAAGGAAAGAAAGTATCTAAAACAAGATCCCTTTAGTATGGATAACACTATCTTAAAGATGGCCAAGAAAAGAGCTTTAGTAGATGCAGTATTACTTGTAGCTAGTCTATCTGATGTCTTTACTCAAGATATTGAGGATATGACAGATATCTCTGGTGGAGTAGCGGGTGAGAAAGGACAGGTCTTTGATGATGACAGTCTAATCTCACAGGCCCAGGCTAAACGGATGTTTGCTGTAAGTGGAGGAAACTCGGAACTATGTACAGAGGCAATTGGTAAGTATGGATTCAAAAGCAGCAAGGAAGTTTGTAAGAAGGATTATGAGGCAATCATTAAATATATAGAGAATAAAAAGAACTCCATACCTGAGGCTGAAGAATTTTCTGATGAAGATATAGATAGGGTCTTTGGTAATGCAGTTTAAGATAAGTGAGTCACAGTTGCAGATTCTAATATTTGATTGGTGTCATTTGAACAGGAATTGGTACCCTGAGTTGGAACTGTTGTTTCATATACCAAATGGTGGTTATAGAAACATTGCGACTGCTAAAAGGTTAAAGGCTGAAGGAGTGAAGTCTGGGGTTCCAGATCTCCTTTTGCCAGTACCAAGAGGTAGCTATTCTGGTCTATTTCTAGAAGTTAAAACCAAGGGTGGAGTAGTGTCAGATAATCAGGAAAGATGGCTAAAGAGTTTAAATGAACAAGGGTATCTTGCTTTAGTTGTCTATTCCTTTGATGAAACAATTTGTGTACTAAAAGATTATCTAAAAATGGGAAGAAGAGAAATTAAAAAGGAGAGGGTTAAAGATGAAGTAACGGGTTAATAATTATAGAAACTTACTAGAGGTAATATCTATTTACAGGAAGGCAGATAACCCAATTAGTAGAAAAGAATTAGTGGACTATATGGAGATAGAAGATCGTTCAGTTCGGGAGATTATATCAAAGGCCAGAAAAAATGGAATACCAATTTTAAGTGATAGTGGGAACTATGGATATTACTTAAGTTATAAGGAAGAGGATATATCAAGATTTTTAAATCAAGAGATACTTTCTAAAATACGGGATTTAAATGAAACCTTTCAAGCTTTGGTGGTTCATATTAAACCAATAGATTATGCAAAGGTAATAGATAAAAGAGGTGATTAAGAATGTCAGATGATAAGAAATATTATTATTTAAAATTAACAGATGGCTTTTTTGATTCTGATAAAATGATCGTCTTAGAATCTATGACTGATGGATATATTTACTCTAATATTTTATTAAAGCTATATTTAAGAAGTTTAAAAAATGGTGGCAAGTTAATGTTTAATGACAGAATACCTTTCAATTCAGATATGTTATCTCAAGTAACAAGGCATCATGTAGGTAACATAGAAAAAGCAATGAATATATTTAAACAACTTGGACTTATAGAAGTTTTAGAAACAGGTGCAATATATTTACTCGATATTCAAAACTTTATAGGTAAAAGTAGTACAGAAGCCGATAGAAAAAGAGAATATAGGAATAAAATTGAGCTGGAAAGACAAATGTCGGACAAATGTCTTTTAAAGTCTGGACAAATGTCGGACGAATGTCCGGACAAATATCCACCAGAGATAGAGAGAGAGATAAAGAAAGAGACAGAGACAGAAAAGGGACAACTGGCCATTATCTTTAAAACCTATGAAGAAGAAATAGGAATTATCACTCCGATATTATCTGAGGATATTGAGTTCTATTTAAAAGAATTATCTATTGATTTAATAATTAAAGCTATTAGTGAAGCCTCAACTAGGAATGTTAAAAACTGGAAATATATTAAAGCGATACTAGATAGATGTATAAAAGAGAATGTTAGAACCATAAGTGACTTTGATAATAAAAAAATAAAAACAGCTAAAGAATCAAATAATAAACCAGATAAGTACGAAGGGATTTATATGAATTAATAAATAAGGAGTGACGATAAATGAAAAAGGCTAAAAGAATAATAATAGATAATATATGCAGTCTAACCAGTTGGATCAAGTGCAGCAATTGTAGTGGAGCAGTTGGTGAAAGTGGAAATTATTGTAAGCACTGTGGTGCAAAGTTTGAGGAGGAAAAGTTATGAGTTTAGAAAGATACCTAGATCACATAGAAAGTATTGATAGTCTTATAAAAGACAAAGAGGACTTAATTAAAGTATATGATGCAGAGTTAGAAAACTGTACCTCACACCTAACTGATATGCCAAGACAGGCATCAAGTGGTAAAGACAAACTGAACAGCATTACAAGTGATAAGATTAAAGTAAAAGATGAGATTGAGTTAAAGAAAAATGAACTTGAAAGAATAAGAATGAATATAGACAGATCAATAAATGCTATGGACAATTTGTTCTACCAAAATATTATTATAAAACTGTATTATCATAAGATGAGTATTAAAGAATTATGCAATGTGTTTGATTACAAGGAGGCTCAAATGAATAGACATATTGATCAGGCCAAGAAATCTTTAAACATGATATTAAATGATAGAAAATGATTAAACATGATGGAGTCAAGGCGTGATATTATCATAGTAGGAGAAGTGACCTTACAAAAAGCAGATTAAATAAATACTAAAACTAAACAACTAGTTTCTAACTGGTTGTTTTTTGTTATTAATATAATAATTATTGTACTTATTAATTTCTTTCTTGATATAATGTTATTATGTCAAGGAGGGTAATGATATGGATAAAAATATTTATTGTAAGTATTTTGATAATTGTAATGATTGTGATTATGAATCTCTAATTAAACATAAACTTTTCAAAAAAAAAGAGATTGATTTTCTTACGAGTAATGCTACTAAAATAAAACATGAATTACTTAAAGATTATGTTAGGCAGTGGATGACGGTTATTTCTAATTATAAATCATCTATTAAAAAACTTGTAATAATTGACTTAATGGCTGCTTCTGGAAGATTTTTCAATAAAGATAAGCAAATTTCTGATGGAACATGTAGAAATATATTAAATTTATCAAGAGAATTTTGTGAAAGTAATAGACGCGAAAACAAAAAAATACAAGTTAACTTATTTTTCTCAGATATCGTTGAACAAAAATGTGTATGTATGAGAAGATATAACTATAATAGTAAAATTGAAGATTTAAATATTAATATTACAACAGGAGATTATATAGATGTTGCAAATGATATTATTGAAAACAATAAATATGATAAGGATACATATTATTTAATTATCTATGATCCATATAAGGCAGACATAAATTGGAAGATTTTAAAGAAATTTTATAGTGAGTTTATTAATGTAGATGTCATAATCACACACTTTTTTATAACAGATTCCTTTAGATCAATTCCTGAGGCAACAAGAAAAATAACAATTGAACGTCTTGAAAGAACTTATGGTCAATCAATAGATGATCTTAAAGAAATCTGCAAGATCAAGGGCTTTAATAAAAGGATGTATTTAAGAGGTTGTTTTATAAAAAAAGCCGAAAATTTACGAACAAGAGCAAAGGTGTACTATTTACCAACTTTATCTACGAAAAACAAAACACTTTACGATACTTGTGTAATTAGCAATTCATACAAAGCTGGAGAAATATTAAAATTATCTATGTGGAAGCATACAAATAATATAATTAATGATATCAATATCGTTAGAAATAGTTTGTTTGAAAAATATACTCAAAGTGAATTAGACAATTGGAAGGCTCCAGAAAAGGATTATGATAAATATTATAATCCTGATGAAATATGTAAAGTGATTTTTGATAATTTTAAGGGAAATATTATATCTACTGAACAATTAAATGAGTATTACTCATATCATAGATATATACCGGCTAAAAGAAGCGAATTCAAAGCAATTTTAAAAACAAAGTTTGGAGTTAAGCTGAGTAAATCTAATATTAATTTTAAAGGGGAATAAAATGAATAAAACGAATATAGAATGGACTGATTTAACCTGGAATCCAATTACCGGATGTTCTAAAGTATCAGAAGGTTGCAAAAATTGTTATGCTGAGAAAATGGCGAATAGATTATATAAAATGAATAATCCAAGATACAAAAATGTTTTTAAAGTTACTCTTCATGATGATCTTTTAAATGTACCTATAAAAAAGAAGAAACCTAATAATATTTTTGTTTGTTCTATGTCCGACCTTTTTCATGAAGAGGTTCCTTTCGATTACATTAAAAAAGTATTTGATATAATGAAATTAGCAAATTGGCATGTTTTTCAAGTGCTAACCAAAAGACCGAATAGATTATTAGAATTTTCAAAGAATTATAAAATACCTGATAATGTATGGATCGGCACTAGTATTGAAAATATAACTGTAAAAGAAAGAATCGATTATTTGAAAAATGTTCAAGCAAAAACTAAATTTCTTTCATGTGAACCATTATTAGATGATATTTCTAGTCTAGATTTTAATGGAATTGATTGGATAGTTGTTGGTGGAGAAAGTGGTCCTAACTCAAGACCGATAAAAAAAGAATGGGTAATAAAAATAAAAGATATTTGCGAAATTAATAACATTCCATTTTTTTTCAAACAATGGGGTGGAATAAACAAGAAAAAGAACGGGAAAGAATTGGATGGAAAAACTTATACAAAAATGCCATGTAAAAGTTCCATAGAGGATTTATGATGATTTCTTATGAAACAGAAAAACCATATTTATGACAAATGAAGAATGGTATTATTATGATACTGAGGATAGTAAATATAAAATAACAGACAAAGCTAAGAATAGTTATAAAGAAATTTATGATAGCTTTAATAATGAAACAATAATAATATAACAAATATAATCAAGCAGCCTTAGGGTTGCTTATTTATTTAATACATAAAAAATATAAATGAGAATTATTTTGCTAAATAAACCAAAGAAGACCTGTAATTAGCTATGTTGTTCAAATAATAATTTATTAATCACAAATAGAGTTTAATAATGATGAAATGAATCATTCATTTCATTATATAATGATTGAAGTTGTTGTTTAGAAAATTTATTTAGTAATTCCCTATTATGGCTCAAAAAATTTTGTGCTTTAGGAGTTATTGTAAATAGCATAAAGAGTCTATTGCCAGTAGCTATATTGTTTGAAGAAGTGTATTGAATAACACCTTTGCTTAATAGACGTAAAGTAACTCCATCAGAATGTGGTAGGAAAGATGTGAAATTAGGACTATTAAATAACATAACTGGGATTATTAGTTCGGTAGTAGTTAATTCTTTCATCATTTTTGGGAAATAGAAATTATACCGTATTGTTAATATTTTACTATAAATCATGTTAATTAACTTCAGTGTAAAGTATATACTTATTATAGAAGTTGAAATAATAAATGTAATACCAATAATTGTTCTCCAAAGTGGTGGGATATTATGTAATCCAAGTTTTAGTAATATTTTTTCTGGTACAAATAAAACAAAACCAGTAGCTAAAGATATAGCTGATAGAATTGAAGGTGGTAATTTTAATAATGCAATAAAATCTTTCATGATTACTCCTTAATATAATATTGATTTATTAAATATTATATACTACAAGAAAGGAAAAAACAAAAATTGCCAATAAAACCAAAGAAACCATGCAAGTATCCTGGCTGTCCAAACCTAACAGATAATAAATACTGTGAGGTTCATCATAAAGAACAAACTAATGAAAGACCAAGTGCTTACAAAAGAGGATATGATTCAAAGTGGCGGAAGGCCAGCAAAATATTTCTAATGATCAATCTCTTCTGTACCAAGTGTCAGAGTGAGGGAAGAGTGACAAGAGCGAATGTAGTAGATCACATCATTCCACATAGAGGAGACCAAGAACTTTTCTGGGATGAACACAACTGGCAACCTTTATGTAAGAAGTGTCATGATACTAAGACTTTTAAAGAAGATATGAGACCTGAATATAAATATTAAATACTACAATTTAATGTCTATACAGCCAAAAAATCAAAAGCCGTTTTATTGTACTTCATATATGTTATTATTAAACAAAAGAATATAAGTTGTTTTAATAAATATTAGAAAGAGGTATAGAAATGCGAAAAATTATTTTCACTTTAACTATTATAATTATGATTCTATTTGTTTATGGTTGTAGTTCTAATTCTTTAGAAAGTAATCAAGCACTGCCAACAACAGAAATCGATTTAGAAAATGATGCGAATCCCACAAATACAGAGGAAAAAATAGCTACTAAAGATGATTTTATTGAGGCGGATTTTAATAAAATATTCAACAATGAATGGGAACATATGAAGGTAAAAGTAACAGGTGAAGTTTGGGATCGTACTGATAGAGGTGCAATTATAGAATTCATATTAGCTAAAACATCTGATGGAGGTTTTGGATACTATAAAATAAAAACAGTTTCATATAAGGAAGGTGTTGATATAACTATTAAGGAAGGGGATATTGTAACTATTTATGGAGTTGTTACCGTACCAGATGAAATGACTGGATTACCTATGATTGTTGCAAATATTGTGGAAAAAAATTAAAATAAATATTAAAGGACCATGAGACTCTACATCTTAAAAAAGATTAATATGCATGATACTATTTGATTATAGGAGGATATTAATATGGATAAACAGAGAGCTTTTAGTTATTAATAAGCACTAAAAATATAAGGGTGAGTAGGGGCCCATCAAATCTCTACAAGTAATTTATACAAGACCGGTAGCCCCCATCGTGTGAATTTTCGCATAAATTGATAGGGGGGGTATCAGAAAAAGAATAAAAGGTAATGCAAAGCTAACTGGGACAAAGGTCGTAACGATTTTAGTTTTGCGCAAAACAAGAAATAAATTGATTGTAAAAATGGCCTTAAACCTAATAGCAGAGTGCTTTTAAGGCTAATTAAATAAAAAATGAATAATATCAAAAAACATCGAAAAATGCTCAAAAACATGCGTTTTTTGGTGTTTTTTTGTATAGAAAAATACAGTAATGAGCGCAAAAGGAGTAAACGATGACCGAAATACACTTCATCCAACTATGAAACCAGTAGGCTTAATTGCTTATCCTGTTCAGAATAGCTGTATGAGTAATTGTTTGGTGTTAGATCCTTTTGGTGGCAGTGGTTCTACCTTGATTGCTTGTGAACAGACTAATAGGATTTGCTATACTGTGGAACTTGATGAGAAATATTCCGATGTAATTGTTAAAAGATACATTGAACTTATTGGTTCAGATTCTGATGTTTATCTTATAAGAAATGGTGAAAAGACACCTTTTAAAGAGTTGAATTAAATTCTGGCTATTAATATTGAATATATCATTAATATATGGTATTATTGCACTAAAGTATCCGCTAGTTAAGAAGAAAGCGGATAATGAGGTGCAAAATGATTAAATATAATTTACTTAATGATACTTTTGAGAAGTCAGATGGTATTCTAAAAGCAAGCGATTTGAAAAATATCGGTATAAATAGTCGTCAAATTAAAAAGCTTGTAGAAGAAAATATAATAAGAAGAATCAAACAAGGATATTATGAACTAAATGAAGTCATATATCCTGAAGAGGTTTTACTTGCTAAGTTATTTCCTAATGCTGTAATATACCTGGAAAGTGCTCTAAACTATTATGGCTATACTGACAGAATTCCCAAGGAATGGCAAATTGCTGTTGATAAAGATAGTGAAAAAACAAAATACAATAATCTAGAATATCCTAAAATAAAACCCTTCTACATTGAAAAAGAATATTTGGAAATTGGGCTTGATTCAATTGATATGGGGGGGGTACATATTAAAATATTTAACCGCGATCGAACTATATGTGACATCCTTAGATATAAAAACAAAATAGAAAATGAAGTATTTAATAATGCAATACAAAATTATTTAAAAGATCCAAAGAAAAACATTTCTAAATTGTATAAATATTCGAAAGAATTAAATGTCCTGAATAAGGTCGAAACCTATATTGGAGTGTGGTTATAATGGCAGATAAAGCAGCATCACTTCTTGCAAGATTGAAAAATCTTTCAATACAAAAAGGAATTCCCTTTCAACAGACTCTAAACCTTTATTGTCAGGAGGAATTTATAAGAAGGTTATCTAAAAGTAGATTTAAAGATAAACTTATATTAAAAGGAGGCTTCCTAATATATTCTCTTAGCGGATTTGAGACTAGACCTACTGTCGATGCAGACTATTTACTACGTCACTATGATAATGACGATGAATCCATAAATATAATGGTTAATGAAATATTTGATATTAAAACAGAAAATGATTTTATGAAATTTGAAATAAGATCACTAGAAAAAATTAGTGAAATAAAAGAATATAACGGAATCAGAATTAGTATTATGGGTATTATCGGAAATACTAAAACTCCATTTAGTATAGATTTTGGGGTAGGTGATGTGGTAGTTCCTATGCCAATTGAAAGAAGTATTTCTGTTATGCTTGAAGGAATTGAAATACCCAGAATTTTAACATATTCACTTGAATCGACTATTGCAGAAAAATTTGATGCAATTGTAGCCTTGGGACCATTAACCAGTAGAATGAAAGACTTCTATGATATTTATTATCTTGCACTAACCTTTAGCTTTGATGGAAATGAATTGAAAAATGCTATTATGAGTACATTTGATACAAGAAAAAGAGAACTAACAACTGAATCATTAGAGTTGATTAAAGGCTTAAGTGAAAACGAGAAGATATTATCTTATTGGGATAAGTTTTGTTCCAGTATCTTGCAAGACAAATTAGATTTTTCATTAGTTGTAAATATAATTATTGGATTCTTGGAGCCTCCTGTAAAAGCAATAATACAAAACAGTGAGTTTAAGAAAAAATGGATAAATGACAAAAGAATATATGAATAATGAAAGCAGACTTTTGAACTGAACCCCAAATCTTGGACAGTTTAATTAAGCAACTCTTTGGGACTGAATCCGGTATTGAACCGGGCTCAGTCCTTTTAATTTGCATTTAATTCGCTTATTGTTGTAATACTCAATATATTCTTCAATTTCCCT
>JAGXHX010000002.1 GCA_024635955.1 Bacillota bacterium | reverse complement strand
GTTTCACGGCGTCAAAAACATCGTCAACAATTACAATGCCAATTATATAATCTAGATATTCTTTATATAACTCTTCTTCTGTAATTGGCCATCCGCTTTTTAAAATTTTCAGACTTTTTTCACAAGCTCGTATTTCCACTGTATTTTCAATTAGCTTTAATTCCAATATTGGCAGAAACTCCTCAGCTATATCTTTATGCACCAATACTTTTTCCAATGAATTGCAAACACTAGGTCTTTGTATCTTACCATTAATAATAATATCTACGGCCATATTAAATTGTGCTTTATCATCAACGTAGGCGTGACAATTACCTGTACCTGTTTCAATAACAGGGACAGTAGAATTATTAACCACATTAGCTATTAATCCAGCCCCACCTCTAGGTATAATAACATCAACATATTTATTCAACTTCATTAAAATATTAACAGATTCTCTATCTTTTGAATCGACAATCTGTATAGATCCATAAGGTAATCCGGCAAATAAAGCACCTTCATTAAGTAAATTTGTTAATATTTTATTTGAATAATAAGCCGTAGAACTACCTTTTAATATTACTGCGTTTCCAGTTTTCATACACAGTCCAGCAGCTTCAACTGTGACATTTGGTCTAGCTTCATAAATCATTGCTATTAGTCCTAAAGGTACTGACATAGCTCCAATTTCCAACCCATTTGGTCTTTTCCACATTTTCTTCACTTGTCCAATAGGATCATCAAGTTTTGCTAACGATTCAAGTCCACTAGCCATTGCTTCAATTCTGTCAGGATTTAGCATCAACCTATCCAGTAGTGATTGGTTAAGACCATCTGCTTTACCATTCTCCATGTCAACTAAATTTTCTGCTAATATTAATTTAATATTATTTCTTAAGGTAGTCGCCATTTCATGTAATGCATTATTTCTAATGTTTATTGATACTGATGATAACTCATAAGATGCTTTCTTCCCTGATTCACATTGTTCTTCAATAATTTTTTTTAACATAACAATCTCCTTACATATTTAACACTGCCATATTGTCTCTATGTATAACTGTATCAAATTCATATTCATTTTCAAGTATTTTAGCAAGTTCTTTAGTTTTATTTCCTTTTATTCTATTAATATTTATGCTGTTGTAATATGATATTCCTCTTCCAATTTCTTTACCTTCAGTATTTTTAATACTTATTACTGAATCAGCTTCAAAAAAACCATCAACACCAACTATTCCAATAGCTAATAAACTTTTACCTTCTATTAACAAAGCTTCTTGAGCTCCATCATCAATAATAACTGAGCCTTTAGGTTTAGATGATAATAATAACCACTTTTTCTTAGTGTGAATCTTTTTATTATGTGGTATAAAAACAGTTCCTTTAAAATCACCTTTTACAACATTTGAAATAAGATTCTTTTCATTGCCGTTACCTATCACAACAAAAACACCCGCAGCAGTTCCAATTTTAGCAGCTTGAATTTTTGTCCTCATTCCACCTGTACCAAATAATGTTCCTTCACAACCAGCATAGCTTTCAATTTCGGCAGTAATCTTTTCAACTTTTTCAATTAAAATACCATCTTTGCATGTTGCTGGATTAGAAGTATAAAGACCATCAATATCAGATAAAATTATTAATAAATCTGCATCGATCAGTGATGCAACATAAGCTGCTAGTTGATCATTATCACCAACCTTGATTTCGTCTACTGCTACTGTATCATTTTCATTGATTATAGGTATTGCTTCCAACTGAAATAAAGCTAAAAGAGTATTTTTAGCATTAAGGTTCCTTTTTCTATTGATCAAGTCATCTCTTGTCAATAATACTTGGCCAACAACCTTATTATATTCTCCAAAAAACTTTTCATAAATATGCATCAATGTTACTTGACCGATAGCCGCAACAGCTTGTTTTTCAGGAAGAGTAGTTGGTTTTTTCTTTTTATGCAGTTTACCCACTCCAGCACCTACTGCACCAGAGGATACAAGTATAACTTCATATCCTTTATCGCTAATATCAGCCAACCCTCTAACTAATTGTTCCATTTTCTCAATATTAATTCTTCCATTTTCATGGGTCAAGGTACTTGTTCCGACCTTAACAACTACTCTTTTAATTTCACGTCCATAATCAATCTTCATATTACACATCCTAAGGTAATTTATATTTCGTTTCTTTACCCTTGCTTTTGAACAAGACTATATTTCTTCCAATGATTTGTACTATTTCAGCATTAAAATTTTCTTCAATCATAGCTTTAATCTCCAGTTTTTCATCAGGAGAATTTTTACCGATTTTAATTTTTATTAACTCATTAGCTTTTATGCCTTTTTTTATTTCTTTTATTACTTCAGGAGTAAAGCCTTCCTTACCAATGATGGCTACAGGATTCAAAAGACTAGCTAAACCTCTCAAGTATCTTTTTTGTTTTCCAGTTAACATATATCCTCCATGTTTCTCAACAATAATTATATATTTTTTAATCTACATAATCAAATTCTGTATCATAAATTCTTACAGTATCTCCATCTTTAACACCTTTTTCTTTCAAAAGTGCATCAACACCAATACTTACAAGTGCTTTATGAAAACGCATAACACCTTCATCACTATCTAAATATGCCATTTTGAAAACTCTGTAAACATCGTCTCCAGTAACTTCAAAAACTCCGTCAATAATTTCAATATTTAGTGGTCTCTCTTTTAGAGTTACCACTCTATGTTCATCTTTAAATATCACTGGTGTGTGTGTAGCTCTTACCATTTCAAGAGTTTTATACATAAGTGGTTCAAGCCCAGTTCTTGCTGCGGCTGATATCTTAAAGATTTCACCTGTATAACCTTCTTCCTTCATTTTAGCTATGAATTCATCTGCTTTTTCATCAACACCAGGTATATCAATTTTATTTATGGCAATTATTTGTTTTTTATCCCTTAATTCTTTATTAAAAAGCATTAATTCCATATTTATATTTTTATATTCTTCATAAATTGATCTATCAAAACTATCCCCATCAATTAAATGAATAATTAGTTTTGTTCTTTCTAAGTGTTTTAAGAAATCATGACCAAGTCCAATGCCTTTGCTAGCACCATCAATTAGTCCGGGTATATCGGCTAATACAAAACTATCATCACCAACCTCAACCACACCTAGATGTGGTTCCAAAGTAGTAAATGGATAGTTTGCAATTTTAGGTCTAGCTTTTGACACACTACTTATCAGAGTAGATTTACCAGCATTTGGATAACCTGCTATACCAACATCAGCTATAAGTTTTAACTCTAGATTTAACCAAAATTCTTCACCAGGAGCACCATTTTCTGCAAACTTAGGTTCTTTATTTCTATTTGTCATAAATCTTGCATTGCCTTTGCCTCCACGTCCACCTTGGGCAACTAAGAGTTTTTGTCCATCTTCAATTATATCAGCTATGACTTCACCGTCTTCATCTTTAACCATTGTACCTAAAGGTACTTTGATTATTTTATCAGGAGCATTTTTCCCATGCATATTGCTACTTTTACCATTATCTCCCTTATCAGCCTTATAATTTTTTCTATATTTAAAATCAATCATTGTTGTTAAATTATTGTCACCTTGAATATAGATATTGCCACCAACGCCTCCATCTCCACCATTTGGCCCACCTTCTGGGACATATTTTTCACGCCTGAAAGATACCATTCCATTGCCACCGTCACCGGCGTTTACATAAATTTTCGTTCTATCGTAAAACATTATTTCTCCTTAAAGATAAAACACTCCCTTTGAGGGAGTGTTAATTTTAAAACTATTGTGCTGCATAAATACTTGCTTGTTTTTTTTCTCTGCCTTTTCTTTCAAAGTGTACAACACCATCAATTAAAGCAAACAAAGTATCGTCTTTACCTTTTCCAACATTTATGCCAGGATGAATCTTAGTACCTCTTTGTCTAACTAAAATATTTCCTGCTTTAACTAAACTACCGTCGCCTCTTTTAACACCAAGTCTTTGCGCATTACTATCGCGACCGTTTCTTGAACTACCTTGCCCCTTTTTGTGAGCAAATAGTTGAAGTTCTAACTTAAACATGAAACTCCACCTCCTTATTGTGGACCTTTATTGAATTTTTATAATTTTCATGAAGAATTTCTATGCCGTTTAGGAAAATATATTCTATTCCCCTGAGTCTTTCATCTTCATTACTTTGAAAAATCAATTCTAAATAGCCATCTTTTTTTTCAACATTAATATTTGTTATTAATTTTATCAAACTATATTCTATAGTTTGTAAATGCATGGAAATCGCAGCACAAACCAAATCATACTTGCTGTTACCACTTTGTATTGCATGTCCTTCAGACTCAAAACCTGACCAGTTCCCAAGTATATCCCTGTAAACAGTAACATTAATCATTACTATTTAACTGAACTTTCTTTATTTAGAGCAATGCTCTCAACAATTACTTCTGTATAAGGTTGTCTGTGACCTTGTTTTCTTCTATAATTTTTTTTAGCTTTATATTTATAGACTAAAACTTTTTCTCCTTTTCCATGAGAAACTACTTTCAAAACTACTTCAGCATCTTTAACTTCTGGAGTTCCTACAGATAAACTTTCACCGTCAGCTACTAAAAGAACTTTACAGTCTTTTACCAAACTTCCAACTTCTGTCTCTATTTTCTCAAGTTGAAGTGTGTCTCCTTCAACAACTTTATATTGTTTTCCACCATTTTTAATTATTGCGTACATATATGGCACCTCCTTCGCTTAAGACTCCCTATTAAGGTAGACAATTGTCTTTAAAACCTTTTTTATGGGGTTTACAAACGACACTATTGCTATTATATATTTTTTTACCGATATATGCAATAGAAATCACTATATTCACTTGACTTCAACTCCACCCATTATTGCTATTCCCTTTAGAAATATTGTGTATTCTCCAATTGTTTCTTTAGGTTGATATTTTATTTCTACACCCCCTAAAAAACCATTGATATCACTATTGATTTTGATATTTGGAGGTAACTTTATTTCTATTCCACCCATAAAAGCATTAACTTCTAATATTACATCATTAGTTAAATTAATTTCGGTTAAATCAAGCATTATACCACCTAGAAAAGCATTTGCTTTTCCACCCTTAAAATTTTGTGTTACAACTTTTTTCTCAATTCCACCTAAAAAAGCATTTGCATTAATTGTATCTGCTTTATATAAATTAATGTTGTCCTTTTTATGAAATTTCTTAAATAAACTACCAAATAATATTTCAATACCCACTATAACTAAAATGCCTGGAAATATAATTTTATCAACTTGAGGATACCAATTATCCATTAAATTAACAAAACCTAGAAAGGTTACTATCCCTCCAAAAATTATATTATGATTATTGAATAATATTGTTAAACCAAAAATTATTACAACTAAAGGAAAAATAATGTTCCCATTTAGACCTAAGTTGCTAATTAAACCCAACTCTTGTAAGCCAAATATCAAACCTACAATAACAAACAACATACCAAATAAAACTTTAGATTTCATTTTTACCTCCTTAAGATATATTTTCAATAATTGGTCCATTTTCACCAATCAAACTCATTCTTATTGGTTTTAGATCTAAATCTAGATATTTTAAAAGGTTATCAATTCTTAGATTTTTATCACTACCTGCAAAGACCACAACACTTAAACCATTTTCTAAAAACTTCCAACTTAATATATATTCTTTAATATCCTTTATATTAACTGATTTTTTTGTTTTTACTTCCATTAATATTTCTGGTTTATTAAGTTTATCCTCAATAAGACCATTATATAATTCTTTATTTGTTCCTTCTCCATACTCTAAATAATATTCTGCTTTTCTCAGCATGGAACTTAGCGATTTAGAAGAGATTGTCTTCTCCTTTAACGTCTTTACTTCTATACCTGAAGGTAGCATATTATTAATTAGGACAAGAAAATCTTCTTCATTAAAAACCTTATTAGTTTCTATTTCTAATAATTCGCCATTACTTAAAAGCCCTACACCCTTTGCTATGGCAAATGATAATTTTATATGAGGATTAAATCCTTCACTGAAACTTATTGGCAATGAACTTCTTCTAAATGATTGTCTGAAAATTTTCATTAATTCTAAATGTGACACGAATGCTAAAGGACCTTTTACAGAAAATTCCATTACATAGCTAGCCATGATATTCACCTTTAATATCCATTCTCAAATCCTCACTGCATACACCACAAGCGGTACAACCTAATCTGCAATCCCTTGTAATTTCAAGTTTTTTTGATTTTTGATATTCATTCCATAAATATTCTTTTTTCACACCAATGTCCAAATGGTCCCAATACATTGGTTCGTCTTTTTCAAAAAAGTGCTCGCTATATAATTCTTTTGAGATATCATTTTCTTCTAAAGTCTGATTCCACATTTCAACATCAAACCATTCCTCCCAACTATCAAACATAGCACCTTTGTTATTCAAACTCATCAAGACCTTACCAAGTCTACGATCACCTCTAGCTAACATACCTTCTAACACACTTAAATCAGAATAATGATAACTTAACTTTAAGCCTTTACCAAGTTCTCTAACTGTATCTTTTAACAGCCATTGTTTTCTCATAAGTTCATCTTTACTATTTTGGCCAAACCATTGAAATGCTGTGAAAGGTTTTGGTACAAATGACGCTACACTTACGGTAACAGTTATATTTTTGCCCCCGGATAATTTTCTGCCTAAATCTAAAACTTTTTTACCTAATTTAATTATTCCAATTACATCTTCATCAGTTTCTTCGGGTAAACCTATCATGAAGTAGAGTTTTAATCTCTGCCAACCTGCTTTAAAGGCACCTTCAACTGATGCTATAAGGTCTTCCTCATTAACACCTTTATTAATTATATCTCTCATTCTTTGAGTGCCAGCTTCAGGAGCAAAAGTAAATCCAGTTTTTCTAACTTTTTGTATCTGTGATGCTAATTC
>JAGXHX010000023.1 GCA_024635955.1 Bacillota bacterium | reverse complement strand
GATAAGCTGAGTATAGAGAAAATAGCTAAGCTTTTGCAAAAAAGAATAGAGTTAATTACTGAAGTCGAAAGCCACTTGGGAGCATTCAAAGGTGTAGCTAATTATTCTACAGATTTATATATACATAAAAAGATGAAAACAGATAAAGTTTCAGCTCTTAGTAGCCTTAAATTGGCACTAGAGTCTCTGGCTAATATTGAAGCAGATGAATATACAGAAGAAATATTACATTATACTTTAATTAAGCTTGCTAGTGACAATAGCTTGAAAAATGGACAATTGCTTTGGCCATTAAGGGTAGCTTTAACTGGTACTGAACAGTCACCAGGAGGAGCAATAGAATTGATTGAAATTTTGGGGAAAGAAGAGACTATTGAAAGAATAAAAAGCGCTATTAGGAAATTATTGAAGGGTGAATAAATATGCTAAATTTTAAAGATGTTAATTTTGGTTTTTTAGATGATATTATTACTGATGATCTAAAAGAAGGGGGATATAATAAAATAATTACTCGATTTCCGCCTGAACCAAACGGCTATTTACATATTGGCCATGCAAAAGCTATTTCAGTAAACTTTGGATTAGCCGCAAAATATGGTGGAAAATGTAACTTAAGATTTGACGATACTAATCCTTTAAAAGAGGAAATGGAATATGTTGAAGCCATAAAAGATGATATAAGATGGCTTGGTTTCAATTTTGAAGATAATATATTCTATGCTTCAGAATATTTTGAAAAAATGTATGAATTTGCTTTAAAATTAATAAATGACGGACTTGCTTATGTCTGTCAACTTTCTCCAGACGAAATAAGAGAATTTAGAGGTACTTTAACATCACCAGGAAAAAATAGTCCTTATAGAGACAGATCGATTAAAGATAACCTCGAATTATTCAATGGAATGAAAGATGGATTATATGATGAAGGCTCTATGGTTTTAAGGCTAAAGATTGATATGTCCTCACCTAATATAAACATGAGAGATCCGATTATATATAGAATTTTGAAAAAAATCCATCATCATATTGGTGAAGGATGGAATATTTATCCTATGTATGATTATGCTCATCCTATAGAAGATGCAATAGAAAATATTACCAATTCTTTTTGCAGTTTGGAATTCGAGGATCATAGACCATTATATGACTTTATAATAGAAAAACTTGAATTTGAAAACCAGCCTAAACAAAGAGAATTTGCCAGATTGAATATAAATTATACAGTTATGAGTAAAAGGAAACTTTTAGCATTAGTAGAAGAAGGACTAGTAGATGGTTGGGATGATCCAAGAATGCCAACAATTTCCGGATTACGTAGACGGGGCTATCCTAAAGATGCAATTATTAAGTTTGTAATTGATGCTGGTATCGCTAAAAGCAACAGTATAGTAGATATTGCACAATTAGAAGCTGCGGTAAGAGAGGAGCTGAATTTTACAGCTATTAGAGGCATGGCTATTGTGGAACCTTTAAAAGTTATTGTAACAAATTTTGATAAAGACGTTGATTGGTTAGAAGTAGATATAAATCCAGAACAAATAGAATTAGGTAAAAGAAAAATTCCTTTTTCGAGAGAATTGTATGTTGAAAAAAGTGATTTTTCATTAAATCCACCTAAAGGATATAGAAGATTATATAAAGGCAATGAAGTTCGTTTTAAAGGCGCATATTATCTTAAATGTGAAGACTATAAAATAGATGCTAATGGAGAAGTAGTAGAAGTCTATTGCACATATGATGAAAACACAAAAGGTGGCTGGTCTGATGATGGTAGAAAAGTTAAAGGAACCATACATTGGATTTCAGTTAAACATGCTTTGCCATGTGAATTTAGATTGTTTGATAGATTATTTATAGATGCAAATCCAGAAAAAGGTGATTTTAGAGAAAATATAAATCCTAATTCTAAAGTTATTAGTAAAGGATATGTAGAATCTTACTTGAAAGATACTAGTGTTGATCATGCATGTCAATTTTTAAGGAATGGGTATTTTGCTTTAGATAAAGATAGTAATGATGAAAGATTGGTTTTTAATAGAGTTGTATCTTTAAAAGATTCATTTAACAAATAATATTATAAAACAAAATACTCTGTAATATTGACTAAAGATAAAAAATTAGCTATAATACTCATTGTAGTATTAGATTAAACCCATCCTGTAACGGTGGAGGGAGGGATAAATATGAGTGAAATTAAAGTAGGAAAAACTGAGTCTCTTGATGCTGCGCTACGTAGATTTAAGAGGTCTTGTCAAAAATCAGGCGTTCTTTCAGAAGTAAGAAAGAGAGAACACTATGAAAAGCCAAGTGTTAAAAGAAAGAAAAAATCAGAAGCTGCAAGAAAACGTAAGTTTAAATAGCTAGTATTGGGTCTACCTATGGGTAGGCCTATTTATTTATATGGAGGTTATTATGAAAGGACTAATTATATTACCTTATATTTCAATTGATGAAAATACACTTCTAACTTTGGTGGAAAAATATGATTTTATTATTGGAGTTGATGGAGGTTGCAATGTACTTTATAAGTATGGCATTAAACCTAATCTTATAGTTGGTGATTTTGACTCAATAAATAAAGATGTTTTAGCTTTCTTTAAAAATGAAAAAGTTGAAGTTTTAAAACTTGAAGTAGAAAAAGATATAACTGATGGAGAAGCTAGCATTATAGCAGGATCAGGTAGAGGATGTAATGAAATATTAATATGTGCACCAAGTTTCTTTTTAGAAACAGACCATCTTTTTGGAAATATATTTCTTCTATCAAAATACAAAAACTGTACTATTTTAAATGAAAACGAATTAATTAGAATTATTGAACCAAGTGATTTATTATTTAATAAATCAACAGGAACTAATATTTCATTTATACCATTAGAAAAATCTCAGATAATTATAAGAGGCATGAAGTATAATGGCAATTTTAAAGTTGAGCTTGGTGATTCATTAACTTTAAGAAATAAAATCCTTGAGGAAAATGCCAATATTTCTTTATTAAAAGGTAAAATGTTGATTATTCAAGGACTAACGAGCATTAGTATGTTATAATTGAAGATGATGTTTTTAAAGAGGAAAAGGTGATTGAAAATATCGATTTTGAAATTATAAGTTTTTAAGACTTAATAGTTCTCAGGAATGAAGATAATAAATTTATTAAGCTGATTGAGGAAAGTCTAAAATTAAAAATTGGAATTATTAACGACCAAATGAAATTATCCGGTGAAGAAAATGATATTTTGACAGGAAAGAAAATCATAAGTATTATTTTAGATAAAATTAATTTTGGTTATAAAATAAATGAAGATGTTGTGAACTACTACTTAGGAAATGAAAATTATTAGAGTCAAATCGTATGGACAAAAATATTATATGATGCTATCAGGAAAAATGATTTAACTTTTTGCTTAGGACCTGCCGGTACTGGAAAAACATTTTTGGCAGTACTTATAGCTACAGAAGCCTTAAGGAAAAAAGAAGTTAAAAAAATTATTATTGTAAGACCTGCTATAGAAGCTGGTGAACAACTAATTTTTTTACCTGGTGATTTACAAGAAAAGATTCAACCATATATAAGACCGCTATTTGATAGCTTGTTTTTTTATTAGGTTTTGAACAAGTTGGAAAATTGATTGAACCTAACATTATTGAAATTGCTACTTTGACTTATATGCGAGGTAGAATTTTAGATGATGCCTTTCTAATATTAGATGAAGGTCAAAATGCTACTATTTGAACAAATGAAAATGTTTTTAATAAGATTTGACTTTAATTCAAAAGTAGTTGTAACAGGAAATCCTTCACAAAACGATTCAAAAAAAATGAAGTTTCAGGATTATTACATGGAGTGGGACTATTAAAAGGAATAAAAGTTATCAATTTACATAAGACAGATATGGTAAGACATCAATTAGTTAAAAATATAATTGAAGCATATAAAAAGGAGGTATCTAATGGACATTGTAATTGCAAACGAACAAAATAAAGTTGAAATTGAAGAAAATCTTTTTGAGAAATTAGAGCAAGTAGGTATTTTGGCTTTGTCAGAAGCCGGAAGTGTTGATAATTATGAGGTTTCTGTATTAATTACAGATAATGAAGAAATACGAAGCTTAAATAACAAATATAGAAACGTGGATACTGATACTGATGTTCTTAGTTTTCCTTTATTTGAAGAAAATGATGAAAATGAAGAACCACTATTTTTTAATGAGACTGAAGAAATAGTTCTAGGTGACATTGTTATTTCAGGAGAAAGAGCTTTGGAACAAAGCGTTGATTTCGGGCATTCATTTTTGAGAGAAATGAGTTATTTACTTGTTCATGGTATATTACACTTATTAGGATACGACCATGAAACAGAAGAGGATAAAAAGAACATGAGACTTATGGAAGAACAAATATTGAGGAAATTGGATATTGGAAGATGAATAAAGATGGAATTTTAAAAGAAGCAGCTGAAAATGCACTACAAAACTCATATAGTCCATATTCGAAAATCAAAGTTGCTGCTGCAATTCTGACTGAATCCGGAAATATATTTACTGGGGTAAATATAGAGAACAGTAGTTACAGCTTAACCGTTTGTGCTGAAAGAAATGCTATTGCTGCTGCAATAACCAGTGGAGAGAGAGAATGGATAAAAATGATAATAGTAACTGACAGTAAGTTAGTAAATTCTCCTTGTGGGTCTTGTAGACAAGTTATTTATGAGTTTAATAAAAATTTATCTATAGATTTTTATGGCCCAGAAGGATATTATAACAATTTTAATATTTCAAAATTGTTACCTGAAGGGTTTGAACTATAATGGAAAAATTTAAATCAGGCTTTATTTCAATAATTGGCAGACCGAATGTAGGTAAGTCCACTTTGCTTAACACATTGATAGGCAAAAAAATTGCAATAATGTCAGATAAACCACAAACAACCAGAAATGAAGTTTTGGGAATATTAACCAAAGAAGATGAATATCAATTAGTATTTATTGATACACCTGGGATACATAAACCAAAAACTAACCTAGGTGAATATATGATGGATATGGTCAAAAAGAACCTAAGAGATATTGATTTAATCCTATATATTGTTGACAGCAGTAAGGAAATTGGTAAAGGTGAAGAATATATTATTGAGATGTTGTCTAAAACCAAAACTCCGATAATTTTAGTCATTAATAAAATTGATTTAGACAATAAAGAGACTGTATTACCAATTATAGAAAAGTATAACCAACTTATTAAAGTTGAAAATATTATACCTATATCTGCTTTAAAAAACCAAAATTTAGATGAATTGTTAACTAAAATATTAAATAATGTTGATGAAGGTCCAATGTATTTTCCTGCAGAAGATACTTCTAATGTTAGTGAAGCTTTCCTGGTTAGTGAGATAATCAGAGAAAAAATCCTTAGGTTAACTGAGGAAGAGGTGCCTCATTCTTCAGCTGTTTTAATCGATTTGATTGAAGAAGAAGGAGAACTTATTAATGTTTATGCTTCTATCTACGTCGAAAGAAAATCTCAAAAGGGAATAATGATCGGTAAAGGAGCTTCAATGCTTAAAAAGATTGGTAGGTTATCTAGGCTTGAACTCGAAAAAATGTGGGGTATGAAAGTTTATTTAAATATACAAGTGAAGGTTAAAGATAGCTGGAGAAAAAAAGATTTTGATATGAGAAACTTCGGTTATAAAAGGGGAAAATAGTGACTGGGAAAAATACACTTTCTGTAGAAGGGATTGTTATTTTAAGTCGTGAATATAAAGATGCAGATAAATCCTTAGTTATTTTTACTAAAGATAGAGGACGTTTGTCATTTGTTGCAAAAGGTGCAAGAAAACTAAATAGTAAAAACAGATCTTCGACAGATCTATTGGTTTATGGAGAGTATCAATTAAGCAAAGGCAAAGCTTACTATATATTAAATCAGGGACAAGTTATTAAAGGGTTTATGAACATTCGAAAAGATTTGCTCAAAACTAGTGTAGCTATGACAATAACAGTTTTTTTGAATGATGTTTTGGTTGATAATATGTTACAAAAAGAAGTTTTTGAATTACTTTTATGGACATTTGCAAGACTTGGAACCACTAAGGATCCTAAATTCCTGCTAAGATATTTTTTGATAAAAAGTATTTTATATTTGGGACATCAGCCAAACTTGAATTCTTGCAATATTTGCAGAAAAAAAAGTGGAAATTACTTTTTTCAATTTTCTGAAGGAAACTTGATTTGTGAAAGTTGTACAAAAGAAGGATTTTTTATTGAAGCTGATTTGATAAAAATATATAAAATACTAGAGACTGATAGTTTTAATCAGTTAAAGGATTTTGATGTTACAAAATCTTTATTAGAAAAGTTCGATTATTTCTTAGAAAAATTAATCGAACATATAACAGATAAAAAATTTACTGGATTTGATTACTTAAAAAAATTAACTTTTGAGGTTTAAATGTTATTACTTAATAAAAATATTAAAAGAGTCAATAAAAAAGATATTAGTGAATTATTTGGCCGTTTAGACGGTCAGTTTCTTGATGTTATTTCTGATTTATTACTTTTGTCCTATACGAAAAAAAATATGCAAGATCTAGTAAGTAAAAATGATACTTCTAAAGAAATTTTTATTGAAAAAGCCAAGAAAATTATTCCATTAGATTTTGCAGATAATTGTTATGAAGCCTATTTGGATATTTATAAAAAAAAATGGAATTATCTATGTTTTACTGAAGATAAAGCAACAGGTTATGAAAGTATTACATTTTTTAAAGACGAAGTAATAATCATATCCATTGCAGGATCTGATAAAAGTGTAGAAGATTGGATTGACAATGATGCAAGATTATTAATACCTAGAGGCACATTAGTACCAACACAATTTAAAATTATAGGCACTAAGATATTTGAAATTTTAGATAAATATAAACTTGCAAAAAGTGGTTCTTTACCTAAAGAAATTATAATCACTGGCAATTCTTTAGGAGGAGCTGTAACTGTTGTTGCCTATAGTGAAATTTATCAGTTTACATTAATTAATAATATTAAATTATCAGCTTTGACCTATAATAGTGCTCCTTTCAGGCTTGAATATATCGAAGATCTTTTACAAAATAAATGTAAAGAATTTAATCATTTATTAAATGAAACGGAGATAATTAAATTTCTTGATGGTATCATTAATTTAATAAATGAAGATGATTTATTAAATAATATGCTTTATATATTCATTAAAAATATTGAGAATTTTGACCATGTTGGTAAATATTTAATCATAGAAAATAAAGGTCATTTAAAAGAATTAGGATTAATACATTATGCTAAAGAGCATATTAATGTTGAACCAATTAAACATTTAACAGTAGCTGATGTGCAAACTTTTGAATATCATGCAAAAAATATGTTCGGAGATTCTGCTCATATTATTCGCAAGAATATGCTGGAAAAAGCAATTCAAAAAGTGGAAGAATATAACGAAGCTGTAGCTATACTTGATAAAATACGTGGAGGAATGTTAGGTACTAGTATTGGTGATTATTATGGAAATAAAAAAGTTGATTTAACAGATGCTACAAAATTAACCTTAGCTGTTGCTAAAGGTTTGATAAATGATCCAGAGCAGCCTTTGACTGCAATTGGCGAAGAGTTTGTTGAATGGCATGCCTTAGATGGTCAATATATTGGAAAGACCACAAAACTAGCAATTGAAAATGCAATATTGATGGGTGACTTTCCAACAGGAGCAAAGAAGGCACACCAAATATTACAAGAAAGAACTGCTGGAAATTGTTCTCTTAAGCGATGTTTACCAGTGGCATTAATGTACAAAGATCTTGATATAGTTGTAACTTTAGCTGGATTACAATCTAATATGACCCATTTTGATTCAAGAGCTAAAGAAGCTTGTCAGTTATATGCTTGGTTAGTTTTTGATTTACTTAACGGGAAATCAAAAAATCGAGCTTTAAATGACATATTTGCTAATCATCTATATTATGGACAGTATAAAAAAATTAAAATTAATGAAATTAAAGGTAGTAGTTATGTTGTAGATTCGCTATTAAATGGTATTGCTTTATTTTATAACCTTAATACTTTTGAAGAATTAATTAATATTTCAAATAAAATAAAAAATGTCCAAGAGATTACTTCCTTATGTGGAGGGTTATTAGGAGTACAAAGAGGTTTAAAAAATATTGAATTTAAATATAGAGAAGAAATAGATATTAGAATAGATATATTAAATATCGCTGGAAATATATTTGATGAAAGGATGAAAAAACATTAAAATGCTAACATTTCAAGACATGATTATGAAATTAAATGAATATTGGGGAGAAAAAGGCTGTATAATTCAAATGCCTTATGATATTGAAAAAGGTGCAGGGACAATGAATCCTAATACATTTTTAAAAACTATAGGTCCAGAACCTTTTGCTTCAGCCTATATAGAACCATGCAGAAGACCAACTGATGGACGATATGGAGAAAATCCGAATAGATTACAACACTATTTTCAATACCAAGTGATTATTAAACCTAGTCCTGATAATATTCAAGAACTATATTTAGAAAGTCTTGAAATTCTAGGAATTAATCCTTTAGAACATGATATTAGATTTGTTGAGGATAATTGGGAATCACCAACTTTAGGTGCCTGGGGTCTTGGTTGGGAAGTCTGGCTTGATGGACAAGAAATATCGCAGTTTACCTATTTTCAACAGTGTGGGGGTATAGAGTGCAAACCTGTTTCTGTTGAAATTACATATGGACTAGAACGTATTGCTGTTTACGTTCAAGAAAAAGATAGTGTTTATGATATTGATTGGACAACTGGAGTTAAATACGGAGATATATATTTAAATAATGAGGTTGAATTTTCAACCTATAATTTCGAAGTATCAAATAAAGAAAATTTACTTCAATTATTTAATATATATGAAAAAGAAGCTGAAATATGTTTGGCTGCTGGTATTGAATTACCAGCATATGATTATGTTTTAAAATGTTCTCATACCTTTAATTTGCTTGATGCTAGAGGAGCAATAAGCGTCACAGAAAGAACCAATTACATTACTAGAATTAGAAATTTAGCAAAAAAATGTGCGACAGCTTATTTAGAAAAAAGAGAAAGTCTTGGCTTTCCATTATTGAAAAAGGAGAGTATATAGATGGCAGACTATTTATTAGAAATTGGTCTTGAAGAAGTACCGGCTGGTACAATTGATGATGTGATAGGTCAATTAGAAGATAATATTAAAGGTATGTTATCAGAAAAAAAGATTGCTTATGAAACATTTAATTCTTTTGGTACACCAAGAAGAATAACTATTCAAATACTAGGAATTGCACAAAAAGGAGAGTCTATAACTATAGAAACAAAAGGTCCTAGTATTAAATCTGCATACAAAGATGGAGAACCAACCAGGGCATTAGAAGGATTTTGTCGAGGACAAGGTGTCTCTACTGATAAATTGGTTATAAAAAAATTAAATTCAGAAGAATATATTTATTCGATAAAAGAAATTAAAGGTGTTAATGTTAAACGGGAATTATCTGATATTATAAGTTTAGCTATAAGTAATATCAAATTCGCAAAGCCTATGTCCTGGGGCGATAGTAAAATTCAATTTATAAGACCTATAAGAACTTTGGTTTCTCTATGGGATAAAGAGATTTTACCTCTAGAATATGGAGGAATATCTGCGGGTAGAAAAAGCCGTGGACACAGATTTTTATTTAATGGTGATATTGAAATTGACGCAGCTTATGAGTATGAAAATAAATTAAAACAAGCTTATGTTATTGTGGATAAGGATGAAAGAAAACAAATAATATTAAAAGGTATTGAACAAAAGGAGAATGAGTTTGACTTTAAGGTTGTAATACCTGAAGCTTTACTTCAAGAGGTGCTTTACCTTGTAGAATTCCCAACTGTTTTTGTTGGTTCTTTTGATCCTAAGTATTTAAAGTTGCCTAAAGAAGTAATCATTACATCTATGGTTAAAAATCAAAAATATTTTCCTGTAACAGATGTTAATGGGCATTTAAAACCATATTTCATAGGTGTGAGATGTGGTAATGGTGTAAACATAGATAAGGTTGCATCGGGCAATGAAAAGGTTTTAAAAGCCAGATTAGAAGATGCAAGGTTTTTCTTTGAAGAAGATAAAAAAATTCCGTTAATGAAATTAAGAGAAAAGTTAGATAAAGTAATTTATCAAAAAGACTTAGGGTCAATTGGTGAAAAAATTGACAGAATTGTAAAAATTACGAAATATTTAGGTCTTAAATTAGATTATCAAAATCAAGATTTATTGATAGCTGCTAATTTGGCAAAAATGGATTTAGCAAGCCATATGGTTTATGAGTTCCCTGAATTACAAGGTATAATGGGTTATTATTATAGTTTGCTTGAAGGTTATGGTAATAATATTGCAGTCAGTATTAAGGAACACTATATGCCTATAACTGCGGGTGATCAAGTTCCTGATTCAATAGAAGGAATAATTATAAGTTTGGCTGATAAAATTGATTCAATAACCTCAATTTTTAAAGTTGGCCTATTACCAAGTGGTAGTCAGGACCCATATGCGTTAAGAAGAATGGCTCTTGGAATAATTAGAACAATAATTGAAAATAATATCTCCATCTCCATTCAAGATTTATTAAATTTTAGCCAGAATCAAACTGCGAATTTAGAAAATTTAGATATTGATATATATCTTGAATTTTTTAAGACTAGATTTAAATCATTACTTGAAAAAGAAGGCTTTAGATTTGATGTAATTGACAGTATTTTTGCATTGAATTTCGATGATATTCTTGATGTTTATACAAAAGCTAAAGCTTTAAAAGAATATTCTGAAGATAAGAACTTTACTGTAGTCGTTGGACTACTAGTAAGAATTAATAATATTGTAAAAAACAATCAATGTAATGAGTTTGACAAAAACTTGTTACAAAATAAATACGAAATTGATTTGGCGAATGAGCTTAATAATATAATTACAATTTTTGAAGAAAATCTTGTTAAAAGGGATTATCTAAATTGCTACAAGCAATTGGAGATTTTAAAAAAACCTTTGGATGAGTTTTTTGAAAATGTAATGGTTATGGTAGAAGACAAAAAAATTAGAAATAATAGAATAAATCTTTTGTGTAACATTAAAAAATTAGGTGAAAAATTATTTATAGCCAACAAAATTGTAAGTTAAATAAAGGAGGAAAAAACCCTATGGGAAGAATCGAAAAACCAAATATGGTAGAAATAATACCCTTAGGTGGATTAGGAGAGGTTGGAAAGAACCTCACAGCCATTAGATATAATCATCAAATGATCATTATTGATGCTGGAATGACTATGCCGGAAGACGAAATGCTTGGTATTGATATTGTAATACCAGATATTACTTTTATAAAGGATAATATTCATCAGCTTAGAGGAGTTTTAATAACTCATGGACACGAAGATCATATTGGTGCACTACCTTATATCATAGATGACCTAAATGTACCTATATACGGAACAAGACTAACAATTGGTCTTATTAATCGAAAGTTAAAAGAAAAAAAATTATTAACCAAACCAAAATTAAATGTTGTATCTCCAAGAGGTGAAATTAAACTAGGACCTTTTAAAATTACATTTATTAAAGTAAGTCATAGCATACCTGATGCAGTAGCATTAGCTATTGAAACGCCAATTGGAACAATTGTACATACGGGCGATTTTAAAATTGATTTCACACCTATTGATGGACAAGTAACAGATTTTTATACGCTTGCAGCTTTAGGAGAAAAAGGTGTTTTGGCTTTGTTGGCAGACAGTACAAATGCAGAAAAAAAAGGTTATACAAAGTCTGAAAAAACTGTAGGAAAAAATGTCGAAGATATTTTTGATGAAGCAAAATCAAGAATAATTGTTGCAAGCTTTGCATCTAATGTGCACAGAATTCAACAAATATTTGAAGCAGCTAAAAAAGCAGGTAGAAAAGTTGCTGTACTTGGAAGAAGCATGGAGAATATAACTGCAGTTGCTCAACAATTAGGTTACTTAAAAGTTGCTAAAGGTCAGTTAATGGATATTAATGCGATTTTAAAACTACCTAAAGAAAAAATTTGTATTATATCTACTGGAAGTCAGGGTGAACCAATGAGTGCTTTATCAAGAATCGCTACAAAGGTGCATAATAAAATAGAAATATCACCTGATGATACAGTTATTATATCTGCCATGGCTATACCGGGCAATGAAAAATATATTTCAAAACTAATTGATCATCTACTGAAGCTAGGGGCCAATGTAGTATATGGTAAAGCCTTTGACATACACGTTTCGGGTCATGCCAGTGAAGAAGATTTAAAATTAATGATGAGTTTATTAAAACCAAAATTTTTTATTCCAGTTCACGGTGAGTATAGGATGTTAATGGCACATAAAAACATTGCACTACAAATGGGTATTCCTAAACAAAATATAGTTATTCCTGAAAATGGAGTTGTTATTGCCTTGAATGAAGAAAAATGTAGTTTGGTTGGTAAAGTTAAATCAGGAGTAGTATTTATCGATGGCCTTGGAGTCGGTGATGTTAGTAATATAGTTTTAAGAGATCGGAAAATATTATCAGAAAATGGTATAATTATAGTTGCGTTAACAATGAATAAACAAGGACAGATTATTAGAGATCCCGATATTGTTTCAAGAGGCTTTGTTTATGTAAGACAATCAGAAGAATTAATTGAACTAATTTCTTTACAAGCAAAAAAAATAGTTGAAAAAATCAAGAAAGATAAAGTGAAAGATTGGTCAACTATTAAAGGTCGTTTTAGAGATGATCTTGATACTTTTGTTTATTTGAAAACACAAAGAAAACCAATGGTTATAACAGTTATTGTCGAGGTATAATATGATTTTTGGTATTTCAGACTTGCATTTATCTTTAACTCAGGATAAACCTATGGATATATTTGGAGATAATTGGGTTGATCATCATAATAAGATAGCTGAAAATTGGCTAAAACAAGTAAGTGGTGAGGATTTAGTTTTGATTCCTGGTGATGTATCCTGGGCTATGAAATTTGAAGATTCTTTTAAGGATTTGGAATTCATTGCAAGTTTACCAGGCCGGAAAGTATTAATCAAAGG
>JAGXHX010000022.1 GCA_024635955.1 Bacillota bacterium | reverse complement strand
AGGGAAATTGAAGAATATATTGAGTATTACAACAATAAGCGAATTAAATGCAAATTAAAAGGACTGAGCCCGGTTCAATACCGGATTCAGTCCCAAAGAGTTGCTTAATTAAACTGTCCAAGATTTGGGGTTCAGTTCAAATATTGACTGCCATTTGTTTTATTTATTATTAATCATCCAATTATTTTCTGTATATACTTTAATACCATTTTTTATTAATAATTCTGATGTAAGTCCATTCCCCTTTTTAAGACCACCTGAAAATGTACCATCGTGAATAATGCCACACCCACATGATGGACTTGTAGATTTTAATATTGCTTTGTTTATACCGTTAATTTTTGCAATTTCCAATGTCTTTTCAGCACCGATTTGAAATTCCTTAGTAAGCACCTTGCCATCCTTATTAATCACTTGTCTATTTCCTGCACTATCTTGTAATATTTCACAAGGTATTCTCGGTATTGGCAAACCACCTAAAATTTCCGGACAAACTATAATGGCTCTACCCTTATTTACTAAATCAACTATTTTCTCATTTGCGCTATTTTTCCCATCATATCTACAGTTCACACCTGACAAACAAGCACTAACAATATACATCATTTATACCCTCTTAACCTATTTATTTAGCTTGTACTCTTGCATTAAGAATTTTCATTTGTTCGTTAACATCTCTAACAATGTTAGCTGGACTTAAATCAAGAAATTTTCCATCTTCAATTATTTCTTTACCATCTATCCATACATTTAACACATCACTCTGGTTAGTTGAATAGATTAAGTTTGCTACCTTGTCAGCACAAGGAGTATTATGCAAACTATGCATATTTACTAAAACGAGATCGGCTTTTTTTCCTATTTCAATAGAACCTATCTCATCTTCTAATCCAACCGCTTTGGCTCCCTCTATAGTTGCCATTCGCAAAGCTTGCTTTCCTGATACTGCCAAGGGATCAAGATTTTCCATTCGGGGTAATATTGCAGCAAGTTTCATGCTTTCAAGCATATCTTGATTATTATTTGGAGCATCAGTACCCAAAGCCACTTGAACTCCTCTTTGCAGCATGGTTTCTATTGGAGCAATTCCAGAAGCTAATAGTAAATTACTAGCCGGATTATAGATTACCTTGCCTTCTCTATCAGCCAGTATAGACATTTCCTTTTTAGATAACCAGACTGAGTGAACAGAATGGAATTTCTCATTAACGGCCCCGAATTCATCAAGGACTTCTATAAATGTTTTACCAAAACGAGCCTGGATTTTATCCACCTCAAACTTAGCTTCTGCTACATGTGTATGAAAACATGCATCAAATTCTTTGGCTAACTTTGTTGTTTTTTCCAATGAGTCAACAGTTGTATACAACAAATTAACTGGACTGATACAAGCATTGATTCTTCCTCCTTTAGTACCGTGCCATTTATTGAATATTCTTTTATACTCGGTAACAATCTCATCTGTTGTTTCCATAAAATCTTCTGGTACATTAAAGTTAAGATCATGATAACCTCTTGCCACCATGCCTTTTATACCTGTATCCACCATAGCCTTAAAAACTGAATCAACATTTTGTTTAGATTTGGCCGCCATATAGTAATTGTCTATGACATAGGTAACTCCACTTCTAAGGTTTTCCATATATCCTAAATAGGCACCCAAATAGGCTTCTTCTTCGTTTATTTCTGCTAGATAAGGCCATATTGTATCAGAAAGCCAGGTTTTTAAAGGCTTGTCCATACCTAGTCCTCTCATCAGGTAATATACTGTATGAGTATGGGCATTGATTATTCCTGGAATTAAAAGATTATTATATCCATCAATTACTTTATCCATGTTTTCTTCTTTAAATTGGCAACTGTCTACTTCTCCAACCCATAGAATTTTTTCATTTTCAATTACAATTACTCCCTTTTCAATTATAGTATCAACTTTGTCCACGGTTGCAATTGTAATATTTTTAATCATAAACATTTTAATTCCTCCAACACAATACTCTATTTATCTATAAATTTGTAAGTTACATGACTAGCATCACAAAAGGGTTTAATATAAGACTCCCCACATCTGCATAATACATACCTATTTCTAGTTTCGTAAATGTAGCCATCACTAGATTCTAAAGTTATTCCACCTTTAACAAAAATGCCACAACTAACACGTCTTTCTGGATCCTGCAATATTTCTATACTTTGTGGATATTCTGGATCAATTTCATGCCCGTCTTTTTCTCTGGCTACCAATCTGCCTGATGGACATTGATAAGCAGCTATAATTGCTTCATTCTTTAAGTTTTGATTGTCTGACCATGTAGTCAATTCCCAAACATTACCATCTTCTCTGTGGCAAAATCTAGCATAGGCACATCTATCATCATCCAATAAATCTAAATCAGGTCCCTCTAAGATACCAGCTCTTTTATGAAATGGTTCCCTTGATGCAGTTTCTCTTCCATTAAAATTCGCCTCAACATGAGAACCATCACAAAATGGAGGGGTTTTAGTTTTTCCACATCTGCATAATGAATAGGTTTCCTTATCTTCATATTGTTTACCCTGAGTATATATATAACCTTTACCTTTAGGAGTGATTATCTTTTCTGAAAGTTCAATATTGCCACTAACGATATATGGCCCATTCTTTATAATTTTTATTTTCCCTTTCTTATTCTCACTCATTTCAACTCTTCCTTTTTTATTATTTGTTCCCTTATATATTCTTACCAACCTTGGTCGATTATATCTTTGGGTAATAATACATGGTAAATTAACAATTAAACCATATGCTAACATTATCCAAATAACATAGGTCGGACTCCATAATCCAAAGATAAAAAAGGGTAATATTTCCAACCAATGCATTATTTCAGCTCTTCCAGTTTCAATGATAAATTTATATAAATAGTCCGTTTGGTAACTTTCTATGTTTTTTTTTCTAAAGCCACTCTTATAGGCACTAGCACCATCAGGCAACTTATGTTTCCACTTTTGTATCTTCAAAATTTTTCTATAGAAAGAAAACTCCCATGACCTACTTCTTAACCAAAAATTTTCAGGTTGAAAATATTTATCACTCATCCTATTAATTATGAAAGCAAATATTAATTGGAAAATTGGCCAACCTATAAAATATGATATTAGCATTAACCACTCTGGTATAAAAAAAATTTGCACTAAAATTACCTATAACTTTCTGCCTTTCCAGGTTGTTGATTTTAAAATATAAGTACCTATTACAGAGTATATGTATAAAAAGTGAAATAATAATAAATATACAGGATAAAAAATACAGTTATATATTGTATATGATCCTATGCTACTTGCTACTCTATATATTAATAATATACTCAAACTATATATACTAGCAAGTAATATGAGTGTATTACCTTGACCTGATATTATTGCGTTTATGATTTCTATAGGCAATAATGTAAGGAAACCAATCCATAATATAATTGTTAGAAATAGCCACCACTCCATAGATAATGAAGCAATAGCAAAGTTCTTGGACCAGCCTTCAAATAATTGTTTTACAGATTCAGGGTACATTCTAAAACTAATGTCTTCTCCACCTAATAATAATTCAATATTTATTCCCTTACTACCTAAGTATTTACCTAAATCATAGTCTTCTACTACTCTATTTCTGACTATTTCATAACCGCCATATTTATTAAAGACCTCTCTTTTTATTAATAATAATGGACCATAAAAACCTTGTGTTTTCCTTTTACCAAAAACACTCAAGCCTGTGGAACATATTTGAATCATATTAAAAAAAAGAGAAAAAATCTCATAGCCTTTTTTCATAGTATGGTAGGGTTGTATAGATATAGGTTGTCTTTTTTTTAAGTATCTATTAACTAATAATTCTATACTTTTTTTTGATAATCTTACATCAGCGTCAATAAAAAGAAGTAGTTCTCCTCTAGCTACGCTGGCTCCATTTTGGCAAGCCCAAGTTTTGCCTTTCCATCCTGCAGGAAGTTTTTCAACTTCTATTGTCTTAATTTTATATTTACCATTTTTTGAAAATTCTTTGATAATTTCTGCTGTTCCATCGGTTGAACCATCATCAACACAGATTATTTCCTTTAGTTGATAATGCTGGTTCATTAAATCTTGCAGAATATTGGATATGTTATTTTCTTCATTTCTAGCAGGTATTACTATTGATACTGTTAGATTTTCATCACTTTCTGCTTGATCAATACCACTATTAAGTTTAGGCATTTTGAAGAATAGTATTATTGTAGCCAGAAGTCCAAGTGTTATAGTTATGTAGCTTGTTATTAACAATTTAAACCTCCTATATTTATCTAATTACTTTATACTATACCATAAAAATATGTATAAATGACTCCTGTTAAGGAGTCATTTATCACTTTATTTAGTTTTACCATTTTCGTATTTATCTAGAATTGCTCAATTTCGTTCCTTGGCATTCTTAAATTTATCTTCTCCAATATGACAGTAGCCCTTCGGATTCTTCTCTAGGTATTTTTGATGGTATTCTTCGGCCTTTGTATAATTACTTAATGGCAAGACTTCAATGACAACTGGTGCTTTATATTCCTTTCGCAATTGTGCTATAGAATCAAATATTATTTCTTTGTCAGATTCATCAGTATAGTAGATACCCGAACGGTACTGACTACCTACATCATTTCCTTGTCGGTCAATTGAAGTTGGATCAATTACATCATAAAATAACAATAAAATATCTGTCAAACTAATTACTTGGGAATCATATACTACCTTAACTGTTTCTGTATGTCCAGTATTCATATGGCATACATCATTATAGGTAGGATCTATTGTATTCCCATTAGCATAACCTACTTCAGTACTTATAACTCCATTTACCAATGAAAGGTATTTTTCAGTTCCCCAAAAGCAACCTCCTGCCAGGTATATTTCTTTTAATTCTCCCATAATTACCTCTCCTTCTCTTTCGCCTATCCAGCTAAACTTATAATGTGTATTTTCCGGTGCTATAATTTGTTGTTCTAGTACAGCAAATTCACCTTTCACCGCTTTATCTTTTATTGTTAATTGGAAATGTGCAGCAGCAATTCCCATATCTATTCTTTGTATATCATAATTAAAGGTCTTACTGTAACCCGGGGTAGAATATTCAAAAAAATGGTAGGTATTAGTCTCTTTTATAATTCTCCAAGGTTGTTTATTTGAAGCTGATGGTGCAAGTCTAACCATTTCTAGAGCATCACTATAAAAACCTGCTTCTTTCTTTGTTAGTTCAGTACTAAAATCTTGGAGGAAGAATAATTGATTCCATTCTTTTCTTGAATCTCCTTTTGACATTTTCCTCATTAATTTGTCAGTTAATGAAGTTTTTTTTGCAGGATAACCAATTGGTGTAATTATTGGTATTATTTGTCCTTCCTTTAACTTAGCTTCTTTGGCAAATTCTCCTCTGTTGAAGGTTCCTCCAAGCCAACAGGTACCTATTCCCAAACCAGTAAGATAAAGGATCAATACTTCTAATTCAAAACCTAGTGCTTCTAAGGCAAATTCCGAATCAAAGAGTGTTGCTGCTATAAAGCTACTGGCATTTCGAATTACTCCATAAGTGCCTAATTTTTCATTGGTATTTGCACCCTTAGTCTCTATCAAAGTATAGTTTATCTTTACTCCCCAAGGATTATCCAGTTTAGTAAAATACTCTTCTATCTGACTTTTAATTTCATTACTTAATGGCTTACTAGTATAGGTCCTTATTGATTTTCTTTGAATTACTAATTTTACAATATTATTCATGACTACCTCCTTATTTTCTACAATGAAATATTTACCTCTTTATATTGATATTACCTTATTGAGGCATTACTAACAAGGGATTTAATTAAAAAGAGTATACACCATAACAGTGTATACTCTTAATATTATTTATAAATTTTTACCATTTGCCTTTGTTCATATGTCCAGCAGTTTCAGCTTTACTTCTTTGTTTTATAACCCAGGCTTCATCACAAGCCTTTGCAAAAACTGACACACAAGGTGGATCTAAATTAATTTCAATACCCTCTAATGCTAAATCTGCAATTTTCATTGCCAATTCTATTATTTCCATATGAATATCATTTGTACGATCGGATGCATATACTTTTTCAGCATCCTCTTCTGACAAAGCAACAAATTTATCCTTAGTTGCTCCACATTTCGGACAAATATCAGGTGCCTCATTATCTTCGTGCATAAATCCACAAGCAGAACATTTCCATATCATAATTAATATCCCCTCTCTTAATTAATTTCAATTTAATGATATAACTAAAAAGTACTAAATGCAATAACTACAATATATTATTTATTGTCTACTTATAGCTAAGTAACTCACTAACTTCTTTACGTACTGGCATATTTGGTTCAATATCAGGATAACCAATAGCAATCATCGTAGCTAGCTTTTGGTCTTTAGGAATCCCTACAGCCTCTGTTACCATTTCCTCATTAAATACACCTAGAATAACACAACCAAGGCCTTCAGCATAAGCAACCAAAGAAAAAGTTTGAGAAGCAATCCCTGAATCAAACATCTCCCAACGATCACCTTTACTAGTTGAAAATGAACCATCCTTTTCATAACCTGAACGTCCAGTTACATACGTAACTAAAACAAGAGCTGGTGATTGCTTAATTGTATTAGCATTAAACGTAAAGCCATTAAGGCACTCTTCAGCAATTTTATTTAATAACTTACTGTCTTCTACAACAATATACCTAGCTGTTTGCGAATTTTTCCATGAAGGAGAATATCTAGCAGCCTCCACGATTCTGTCAAACACTTCATGATCAATCTTGTCAGACTTAAACTTTCTTATACTTCTTCTTCCTTTAATACAATCTAAAAACTCCATCATATTCCTCCTTTAAAAATCTTTAAAATTTGGTTTGCGTTTTTCTACAAAAGCAGACATTCCTTCTTTAGACTCTTCATTAGTAAAACAATTTGTCCAATCTCTATTTTCAATAGCTAAACCACTATCTAAATCAATACTGCCACCTTCATTAATTGATTTTTTAGCCAATTTAACTGCTTTCATACCATTATTCATAATTTTTTGTGCTAAATCATTAACTACTCGATTCAAAGCTTCAGGAGCTACAACATGATTAACCAAGCCAATCCTAAATGCCTCCTGGGCACTTATCATATCACCTGTAAAAATCAGTTCCTTAGAATAGCCTTGACCTACAATCCTCTGCAAACGTTGGGTACCACCAAAACCTGGAATAAGTCCAAGTTTAACTTCAGGTTGACCAAATTTTGCTCTACTGCTGGCAATACGAATATCACATGCCATTGCTAATTCATTGCCTCCACCTAAAGCATAACCATTAATAGCACCAATAACAACCTGTGGCAGGTTCTTTAATCTGGAAAATACAGATTGGGCAAGGTTTGAAATTTCCTTTCCTTCTTCTACATTCATATCCAGCATTTTAGAAATATCAGCACCAGCTACAAAAGCCCGTCCGCCTGCGCCTCTAACAATAAGCACCTGGACTGATTCATCCTTTTCCAATATGTCCACCACAGCCCCAATTTCCAATATGGTTTTCCTATTTAACGCATTTAAAAATCTCGGCCGGTTTATAGTCAAATAAGCAACTCCATTTTTTTTGTTAAAAAGTATATTTTCCATTCCCATGTACTTATCAGAAGAAGGAGCCACATAATCCACCCCTTCATCTTTTGCTTTCTTGATAGCTAATATAAGTTGAGGTAATATAGTTTTAAAATCACCAACCACACCTAAATCAGAAATATCAAAGATAGGAGCTGTATCGTTTTTATTTATTGCAATTATTAAGCCAGAATTCTCCATCCCTGCTACATGTTGTATTGCACCACTAATACCACAGGCAATATATAAATCAGGTTTAACCGTTTTTCCTGTTTGACCAACTTGTCTATCTTCAGCTACCCAATCAGCTTCAACGGCTGCTCTAGAACCAGCAACTTCTCCTCCTAGAGTTGATGCAAGTTCTTTTAACATTTCAAAATTCTCTCGAGTGCCAACTCCACGACCACCACTAATAATATATTTAGCCTTAGTAATATCAGTTGTTTTTTTCTTTTTCTTAATGACTTCCAGTATTTCCACATCGTTTCCAATATCGGAAAAATCCACTTTTACTTTTCTAATAATACCTTTTCTTGACTCATCTTTTTCCAAAATCTGCATTACTCCTGGTCTTACGGTAGCCATTTGTGGTCTGTGATTCTTACATTGTATAACAGCCATCAAATTACCACCAAATGCTGGTCTTGTCATATGTAAACCTTTAGTTTCAGGATCTATATATAGAGATGTACAATCTGCAGTCAGTCCAGTTTTTATACGAGCAGATATTCGAGGTCCTAAGTCTCTACCAATTGATGTAGCACCAATAAGTAGTATTTCAGGATCATTTTCTCTAATTATCTGAGTTAAGGCTTTTGCATATGGTTCAGTCATATATTCTTGCAATATAGGATTATCTACAAATATAACCTCATCGGCTCCATACATTATAAGCTTTTTTGCTTTATCTTCTATTCCACTTCCTAGTAAAACTCCCACAACCCTTTGCCTAAGATCTTCAGCTAATGAACTTGCTTCACCTAATAGTTCATAACTGACATTTTGAATTTTACCATCTCTTTGTTCTATAAAAACATATATATCTTTACTCAATTTTATTCACCCCTATAAGATATGCCCTTCATTTAATCTTGCCATTATCGCCTCTACTGCTTCATTGCTTGATAGGCCTTTTAGTAGTGTTCCTTGTGATTTGGCTTCTTTGATATAAGATTTTACAACTTTGGTTGGAGAACCTTTAAGACCAATGCTTTCATCATCAAGTAAATCTTTTAGGTCTTCATAACTAAAATGTTTAACATCCTTCTTATCTGCTTCAAATACTCCTGCTACTGTTAAATATCTTGGCTCTCCATAACCACTGATTGCAGTTATTAAACATGGATATTTTACTCTTATCCTATGATATCTATCTTCAAATTGTCTTAAGACAATTAAAGCATCATCACCATCAATAGCAACCTCTTCAACATAGCTTACATGAGGTATTCCAAGATGTTCTGCTATTTGAGGTCCTACTTGGGCCGTATCTCCATCTATGGCTTGCCTGCCAGTAATGATTAAATCAAAACCTATTTTTTTAAGAGCAGCAGCTAAAATTGTTGATGTAGCTAAAGTATCAGAACCGCCAAATTTACGATCAGATATCAGAAAAGCATCATCACAACCCATTGCCAATGCTTCCTTTAAGGCTATTTCAGCTTGTTGTGGTCCCATAGAAACAACTGTTACTGTAGTATCCTTCAATTGTTCTTTTAGTTTTAGTGCAGATTCAATCCCAGCTTTATCATCAGGATTAATTATGCTTCTTATACCTTTTCTCATTAAGGTATTTGTTATTGGATCCAGGGTAACTTCACTGGTATCTGGAACTTGTTTCATACATACTAATATTTTCAAATTTTTACCCCTTTCCTTATATTTTCATGGAAGCAGCTATGACCATCTTCATGACCTCAGAAGTTCCTTCATAAATTTCTGTGATTTTTGCATCTCGCATCATTCTTTCAACTGGATATTCTCTCGAATAACCATATCCACCAAAAAGTTGAACACAAACCCTAGTTACATCATTTGCAACATCAGAAGCAAATAATTTACACATGGCAGCTAAAGGACTATAGTCTTTTTTCTCATCTTTTGCTAATGCTGCTCTCCATACCATTAGTCTTGCAGCATCAATTTTTGTTTGCATTTCAGCAATCTTAAACTTAGTATTTTGGAATGCTGAAATTGGTCTGCCAAATTGTTTTCGTTCTCTTACATATTGTATAGCTTCGTTTAAGGCTCCTTGGGCAATCCCAACTGCTTGTGCTCCAATTCCAATTCTTCCACCATCTAATGCTTTAAGGGCAATTTCAAAACCCTCACCTTCTTTTCTTAACATATTTTCTTTAGGTACTCTTACATTATCAATGGAAACTTCACAATTTGATGCACCTCTAATACCCATTCTTGGCATGTTAGAACCAACATTAAGTCCTGGGCTACCGGCTTCAACAATAAAGGCAGATATACCATCAGTTCCAGATGCTTTATCAGTAATTGCAAATATTATGAAAATATCAGCAAATCCAGAATTAGTTGTAAAAACTTTTGAACCATTTAAAATATAATGGTCCCCATCTAAAACAGCACTGGTTTGTTGTCCACCAGCATCTGAACCTGCATTTGGTTCTGTCAAAGAAAAACAACCTATCTTACTACCATCAACAAGAGGTCTTAAAAATTTTTGTTTTTGTTCTTCGTTTCCAAAATCATTTATTGAATAACAGCAAAGTGAGGTGTGTACAGATATTGTTATTCCTGAACTTGCATCTATTTTTGAAATTTCCTCCATGCAAAGAACATAGGCTAATGTGTCACCACCAGCACCTCCATATTCTTTAGAGTAGGGTATTCCAAAAAAACCACATTTTTGCATTTTTTCTAATAGTTCTAAATCGTATTTTTCTTCTTCATCCATTTTTCTTGCCAGTGGTTTTATTTCCTTTTCAGCAAATCTCTGGTAGAAATCTTGAAGTAATTTTTGGGTCTTTGTTAGGTTAAAATCCATAACTGTCTCTCCTTGATATATATTGTTGCAAACGTTTGCAATCCATATTAAAAAAAATATTTCTCATTAAAATTAAATGGAAATTCTTTACTGATTTCTATTTAATCATATATGATTTTGTTTGTCAATAAATGCTTCCTTACTGTCTTTCTTTCAATTATATCCATTGTATATATTTTAATTTCAATTTCACCTTCAGGCTTATTAATTCTTTTTATTATGGCATCAGCTACTTCCTGTCCCATGCCATAATCATCATATTCCATTGTTGTAAGTGGAGGATTCATAGACTCGCTACCGGGTTCATTGTTAAAACCAACAACAGAAATATCTTCTGGCACACTTAATCCTTTAGAATTAACAGCTCCTATCACACCAATTCCTAAAGTGTCTGATCCTGCTATAATAACAGATGGTATATCCTTACCTTCTAATAATTTGCTAGTTGCATTCCAACCTTCTTTTGATGACCATAATGCTCCAACTATAAATTTTTCATCAACCTCCAAACCATGGTTTTTCATGGCTTTTTTAAAAGCTGATATTTTTTTTAAGCCTGCATAGGATTTTTTATCACCTACTACAAACCCTATATTAGAGTGTCCCTTATCAACAAGATATTTAATCAACTTATCAAAGGCTCCTTCTACATCCAAGATGAAGGTATCTATCCCATCAAGTGAACCGTCTCTATCTATAAATACTTTAGCAATTCCATATGATAGTTCATCATAATTAGGCATCATAGAAGATGCAAATATAACCCCATCTATATGTAAATCTGATATTTTTTTACATATTTTTTTTTCTAGAACCTCATCTTCATGTGAGCTGAAGATTACCATTGAGTAGTCTGATTGCATAAGTCTTTCTTGAATACCTCTGGCTAAGTTAGCAAATGATAGTGTTGTAAAGTTTGGTACTACTAAGGCTACTATCTTACTTCTTTTTGTTTGTAAGCCTCTGGCAAAGGGGTTTGGTTGATAATTGCACTCTTTAATAAAAGCTTGGACTTTTTCTCGTGTTTTTTCATTTACCATTTCTGGGTGATTTATAACTCTTGATACTGTTGATGGGTTGACTCCTGACATTTCAGCTATTTCAAGTATGGTAATTGTATCTTTTTTTGTCATAAGTGTCCTCTCTTATTTAGACTCTTTTGTTTTGTCTCCAGGATAAATGTATATATTCTTGTCATTATCTATAATATCAGTTTTCCCGACTTTTGAAGACCAGTCTTCTTGTAGAACCTCTTCAATTGCAACTGAAATACTAGTTTCTGGAACACCTAATACCTTAACGGTCAAATCTTTGATTCCCTCAGCTAATTGCATTTTTTTATCTTCGGCTTTTCCTGGCCAAATTTTAACTATAATATGTGGCATAATTATTTGCCCTCCAATTTCTTAGTCTATCTTGTATTACTTTATCATTCTTTAACTCATCATGTGATTCAGCATCTCCTAATACAATTGTATCAATAACATTAATATTAAACTTTTTATAGACCTTTCTTAAGGTCTTAAAATATTCTTCATAATTTTGAGTATCTTCTAAAGCCTGGCTAAATATTAATACAGTTGGTATATCTTTAAGTTTTGATGTAAAGTCTTTTCTTAAAAACACATTTAATCTGTCTTGAAATATTCTCATTTGGGCAGTTACCTGATCCATATACATTGGACTAGCTAAAATAAGCAAATCCGTTTCTGCCACACTATTTAATACTGGTTGTAATTCATCATGGAGAGCACATTCAATACTATCACTCTTCAAACACTCATCACAGGCCTGACATCCTTTACAATTTAGTTCATTAATATTGAAAATACTAATGTCATCATTTGAAAAACCAGATAACAACAAATCGACCATTTTTTCTGAATTTCCATTTCTGATTGGGCTTCCTAAAACAGCTGTTATTCTCATTATTTCCTCCAAAATATATTAATTTATTGAAAGATAATTTCATTATCTTCAAAAGGGCTTTTTCTAATAGCTAATGAGAATAAATATGGATATTCCCTATTTAAATAAGACATATACTCAAACCATTCATAAATTAGTTCTATATATGCTCGCTTAAAATCTATTGAAAGATGATCCATATCATTTTTAGGTAAATTTTCTAAATCATCTCTATTCTCTAGTTCATCAAGGACATGATAAACAGCCCAGAGCATATCTGTAAAATGACTATGCTCTAGTAGATTAGGATTTTCAAACATTCTGGCAATATATGTTTTTTTAGAAATTAGAAATTCTTTTAAATCCTTAAGATCACTCTCATAACTATCGATATTATAGTTAAAATTCTTCAAGGTATTTTTAATATTCTTTTTGTCTTTCTTTTTTAACTCTTGTTCAAAATCAATTGTTTCTTTGAACATTATTAAATTTTTATCAAACTTAGATATTTTCCTTATAAGGGAAGATCCTATTTCAGAATAAAAAGCACTAACAATAATCTGTAACTTTTGGAAGTTTTCTTCCTTCTCTTTGCTTTTTAAATATTTTTCTAAAATGTATGAAATTATTATTACAGATATTGGCAAAAATGCTAATTCCTGAAATAACAGAAACATAGTTTCATGTATATCATGAAAATATGATACTTGAAAATAGTAGATGCCAAAAGATATTAGCAGTAGTATTGCAATAATTATTAAATTGTTTTTAATAGTTTTACTATTCATTTATACCTCCGATTTCAACTTTCTTTCATATATAATATCCACCATACCATTATATGACTCATGTGACATTAGTTTCAAGTCTATCTTTCTTATTTAATTTTAAGCTCATCTATATTTTCTCTCCAGCCCAACAACAACTTCACAATGATAGGTATGAGGAAATAAATCAACTCCTATCATTTCAGTAACCAGGTAGTCACCCTCCTTAGTTAAATATTCCAAATCTCTAGCAAGAGATGAAGGGCCACAAGAAACATAAACAATCCTTTTAGGTTTCAGCTTAAGTATAGATGAAAGAAACCTCTCATCACTACCATCCCTTGGAGGATCCATTAAAACCACATCAACACTAGCACCCTCCTTAGCTTGATTAACCATATAGTCAGATGCATCAGCACAAACAAAGGAAATATTACTTATATTATTTCTACGGGCATTGATTTTAGCATCTTTAATCGCATCAGCATTAACTTCTACTCCTACTACTGCTTTAGCATATTTACTAACTACCATGCCAATAGTACCAACACCACAATAAGCATCAATAACAATCTCATCATCTTTGAGTTTAGCAAATTCTATTACTTTCTTGTATAACACCTCAGTCTGCACAGTATTAATTTGATAGAAAGATTTTGATGAAATACCAAATTTTAATCCACATAAAGTATCCTCAATAAAACCCTTGCCATAAATAACCCGTTCTTCATTTCCCAACACGACACTAGAACGTCGCTTGTTTAAATTTAAAACAACACAACCAATTTCCGGGTGTTTTTTAACCAATGCTTTTACGAAATTATTTTTGGAAGGAAATTCAAAATTTGAAACCACTAAAGTTACCATCACTTCTCCACTATAGTGTCCACTCCTTATAACAACATGACGTAAGAAGCCATATCCTCTATCCTCGTCAAATACTTTAATCTTAAAATCAGAAACTAATTTTCTAATAGACACAATTACTTTATCTGCCAACTGATCTTCAATCAAACAAATATCAATTGGTACCAATTTATGGCTACTTTCACTATAGATACCAGAGATTATCTTGTTTCTTTTATCATAACCAAAAGTAGAAATAATCTTATTCCTATAATTCCAAGGCTCTGCCATACCTAATACACTAGAAAAATCACCAAACTTAGATAAAAGCCTTCTTACATAACGCTCTTTAAATTTAACTTCAGCTTTATAGTCCATATGTTGCAACTGACAAGCACCACATTCATAAAAATATGGACATGGAGCTTTTATTCTATCAATCGAAGGCTCTTCAACCTTTAATAAACGACAATACTCTCCAATTTTAGCCTCTTTAACCTCAATGCTAACAAATTCTCCTGGTATTGCATAAGGAACAGTATAATCTTTCCCTTTGGATTTAAGCACACCCTTTCCTTCGTTAGTAAAGCAAGCAACCTTGCCTTTAACTATTGATTTACCCATCATTTCCCCAATTCTATGTTAATTATTCTTCATATTCTCTTCAACCCTGAATTGAACTATTTTTCTAATTAATTCAAGAGGTAATTCTTCATCTAAGGAAAACTGAATCGCACCTTTGCTTGTTTTATAAGCACTAAGTTCACTTTTAAATTTTTCTACACCACTTGGAGCAGGATAAAAGCCTATATGCTTACTATATGCAGCAAAGTGCACTAGATTACCTCTAAAGATGTATGTAGGCATACCATAATTTATTTTCTCCTCCGCCATTGGAGCATTCTCCCTAATTACTTTTCTTATTTCATGAAGTTTTACTTGAACTTCCTTTGGAAATTCTTTTACATATTCATCAATTAAATTCATTTTTTTATCATCACTCTCTCATCCTTACCAAATATTATAAATATTATTGTGCCTATCAACCCAAAAAAACTTGCTGTTAAGAAATTCCAATTAGGTCCTAAATTCCATAGTAAGGCACTAAATAAAACAGCTATAGAAACAATAATATCTCTAAATAAATAATAGGCTCCAAATATTGATCCCTGACTACCCTCTGGTGATAGTTTTACAATCAAGGCTTTTCTAGTTGGTTCTCCAAATTCTTTTAACCCTCTAATAACAAATGCAAAAATTAATAAAGGCATATTTCTAGAGATTAGAAGAAATATTGGGAATATTGTAAAAAAGATAAAGGATATTGAAATACTTAACTTGCTAGATGTTTTTTCTGATAGATAGGCAACTGGAATATATATCACCATAGCAGTTATCATTTCTATCGCAGTTAACCAGCCAAATGATGCTGCTGATATTCCATTATTTATAGTAACCCAAATTACCACAAATGCATATGGCATTTGTTCAGCAAATCTAATAAATATATCACTTAGAAGTAATATTCTAAGTTCTTTTCTCATTGATTTAAAAGAATATAAAATTGATGTTGGTTTTACTATTTTATGCTTTTTGTCCTCAATATATTTTTTTATAAATATAAGTGAGAATGCTCCTAAGATCAAAGCAATTAGAAATGATATTCTCGCACCGGTTTTTACACCAAGTAAAGTTATTAAAAACCCACCTAGTAGAGGTCCTAAGGCCATAGGTATTTTTCTAGTAAATGAATGAAGAGAAACTCCCATAGTTTGTTTTTCTTTTACTACAGATGCTGATATTAGTGATAAAATAGCCGGAAGGGATAAGGCTGTCCAAGAGATAAAAAATATAGCACCAATAAATACAGCTTGCCAGACTGGAAATATTATAATTATGGAATAACCCACCATGGCAAATATTGTATAAACATATAAAGCTTTCTTATAGCCGATTTTATCAGAAATATAACCTCCAATATATGAATATATTGCTGAGAGAAAATTATCTATAGCATTAAGGAAACCTACAGCATAAACTGTACCACCAAGAGCAAGTAGATATATTGGTAAAAATCTTTCTCCTATTTTCTCTCCCAGGCCAAAAGTTATAACAATTACCAACATGGTTAACATACTGGAGTTAATTCCAAAAAATTTTTTAATTTTATTTTTATTGTTGTTAAAATTGCTCATAAATCGCACCTTTTTTCTTATTACTATTAGTTTACAATATATTCTTGTTATTAAGCAATAAAGCTAACCTATATAATTAAGAAGAAAAAAAGATTTTAAAATAAATTTATGCAATATATTCATACAGTTTATACATTTAAAGTGATATAATAAAATCAAGAAATTTTGGAGGTGACTATGATAAAAGAATTTAATTTAAAAAACAAGCTTCCTCATATTATTAGCATCACAATTTTAGTAATATTAGCTTCTTTACTAATGTACAGGAGCTTGTTTGGATTTGATTGGTCTGAAGAAACCTATTATAGTTCACTTGCTTATTTGAATCTAATCAATAGGGACATCCTTCAAAATATGCAATATCTAACATTTTGGCCAATAATATTAGGTCCCTTCGTTGACTTATATAGGATGATTGCAGGTAATTTTGATGGGATAATTTTATATTTGAGAATTTTATATAATCTATTTACTTTAGGACTTGCTATATATCTATATAAAACTGCTGTTAAGGTTGTTACACCATGGGTTGCTCTTTTAGCTTCAGCTGTCCTTTTAATCTTTGTACCGATTGGTATCCCAAGTTTAAGCCATAATAGCATAGTTATTTGGATGACTATACTTTCCATGCTATTAATAAATAATGGAATAACTGGAAATAAAATTAGTTATATACACATTTTATTATCAGGATTCGCTTTTAGCATTGCAGTTATCGTTTATCCCACAATGTGGATTGCTCTATTAGTTATACCTATCCATTTATTTATTAAAAGTTATCATATTGATAAACTTAACTTGAAATGGGAATGGGTTATAATCTGGTTATTAGGATTATTAGTCCTTCCTATTTTATTAGTATTATATATTCTTTTAAATTATACTGGTGTACAAATAACTGATCATATTAGTAGAATTTTTAATAATATGTCTATTAATAATTATGGAACAAATTCAGGTAATATATTTATAAATTACTACAATGGAATACAATCAGTCTTTCCAAATAAAATCATTTGGTTTATCATAGGAGCAATTGCAGCCTTTATAAATACTCTATTCAAAAAAGAAAGACTTAATTATAACGAGAAGTTAAATAATCATGAACGTCTAACTTATGTAGGAACTATGATTTTAATGATATTTTTTGTTATCATAGAATTCTTAATGTTCGCTATTGTTATAAGTCAAAACAGTTATGTTTATGCTTTAGTTCCTCTTACATTAGCAATGCCAATGCTTTATTTTATGACCAATCGATTTTCAAGTAAATATATAGATTTATATTTACTTGGTATATTCTTATCATTTGCAATGTGTCTTACTACAAGTGATACCACTGCTTACTTTGCAGGCTTTCTATTGTCAACGATTGCTGTAATTCTATATGTGGGTGAATATCTACATAAAGAAGATTTTGATATAAAATGGAAAATACCTATTTATGGTATTATTTTCTATTTTGGATTTTCAATTTTATTTTCTTTAGGTTCTTCTAGAGTTAATCTAGTATATAGAGATGCACCTATTAATAATTTAAAGACACAAATTGAAGCAGGGCCTGGAAGAGGTATTTATACAACCCCAGAATCTGCATCTAAATATGCAAAAATATATGAAGCCATAAAAAAATATGTTCCTGAAAATGGAACAGTCTTATATTCTAGGTTATTGCCTTTTGGATACCTTTCTAACAGTGCAGAGCCGGCTTTACCAATAGTATCAAGTTTAGATATATCATCAGAATATTTAAATGAATATTTCAGTTCAACTTATTATGCTGCACCTGACTGTGTATTTGTTGTAGCCGATGGCTATGGGTATATGAATAAGGATGGTAGTTATAGCAATGACAATAATCCAATTGATGGAGTCTTAGGCAGGTTATTAAAAAGTGATGCTTATAAAGTAATTGAACTTGACTATGCCACTATTTATTTAAAGATTAAATAAATTAATAAACAAGAAATACTTTCTTACTGGAATAAAAGCTCTCAAGTTTTACTCTTTCTCAAAAGTAAAACTTACTTACTTTTGATATAATTTATTATCGAACCTCGAATTGTCCCATCATACCACCATCTTCATGTTCAAGAATATGACAATGATACATATATATACCCTTATGTTTGAAACGAACTCTAATAACTACCTCTTCACCCACCTGGACAAATACTGTATCTTTAAATCCTCTTTCACCAAGTGGCGGCTTTTTGCCATCTCTAGAAATTATTTGAAATTGAGTTCCATGTACATGGAAGGGGTGTCCAATAGTCTGCATCATACCCCCAATATTTCTTACAACCCATAGTTCAGTTTCATTTATATTCACTTCTTCATCGATACGTTCCATATCGTAATACTTACCATTTATTGTTCCATTGATACCCATACTTTCCAGTATAAACTCTCTTGTTACTGGATTATTACCTATTGGTATCTCTTCAATTGTGGTTAATGATTCGTCTATTTCATTACTGCTTTTCAAGTTTTCCGATACCTTGAATTCTAGAATACTCAGATTATTATTCATCAGGAATATTGTTTTCTGATCAATTTTCTTGAAATCTACAATAATTTCAGCTCTTTCTCCTGGTGCAAGATTAATTGTCTTCATGGATATAGGTTTTTCTAAAAAGCCTCCATCTGAGGCAATCTGTTGGAAACTAACTTTGTTACTTAAGCTGAATTCGAAGTATTCTGAATTTGAAGCATTAAGAATTCTTAATCTGATTTTTTCTTCACTAACTTCAAAAAATGGTTTGACTGTTCCATTGATTATGATATCTTCTCCAGGGATAACTCCCATCATGGAAGTACTATAATCAAAATTCCCGTCTCTTCGGAAATTTCTGTCTTGTACTATTAGTGGAATGTCATTGATTCCATATTCTTTGGGTAATTCTAATTTTCTTGAGATTTCATCTTCAATATATATCAAACCGGATAGTCCAAAATATACCTGATTGGCAGTTGTTCCAACATAATGTGGATGATACCACAATGTTGCAGCAGGTTGGTCTACTATAAAGCTTGGATTCCAACTTTGATTTGGTTGAATTCCTTGTAGTGGTCCACCATCTTGTTCGCCATCAACTAATAGACCGTGCCAGTGTAGTGTGGTCGGCACACCTAGTTGATTCTTGACGGTGATATTCACCTTTTCTCCTCTTTTCATGCGTAAAATTGGTCCTAGATAACTGCCGTTATACCCCAAAGTATCTGTTTTTAAACCCTCTATAAATTCTGTTGTTCCTTCTTGAGCAATAAGTTCATAATCAGCAATATTTGGACTTTTATTTTTATCCTCTAGGAGAACTGGCATTTTCAATGGATTCAAGCTTCTCCATCCAAATCCCTTGTTTAGAACACTAAAGATTTGTGTAACTGCAAATAATATCAGTAAAATCAAGATACCAGCTATTGATATTATTGCTATTTTTTTACTGTTACTCATTTATTTGCCCTCCTCCTTTTAGTTAGATAAACTTTTATTCATTATATCAAAAATTTAATTCTTTATCTAATCAACTAATCAACTCTTGAGCACTTAAAAAATCAAGATAATTACAAAGGACTGGTTCCATATCAATGTAGAAACCAGTCCATAACAGTCTATATAAATTTTTAATTGCATACTGTCTACTTTAAAATGTTTAATCCTCATCGTAATAATCAGCTGAATATGATACCTCTTTAATAGTACCTATATATTCTGCTACCTTTACATGAAAAGGGTGGTATAGATAAATCTTTAAATCCTCCATATTATCAAATTCAACATGTAAGCAAACATCTACAGAACGTTCTGAATGAACAACATCAAATCCTACACTAATATTTTTTATCTGACATATTTCTGTAGGCATTTCCAAAAGCCTTCTTTGTAATTCGAGCTTATTATCTTCTTTTGGCTCCTTAAGTTTATAAAATATTATATGATGCAACATTATTTTCCCTTTCAACAGGCATTTTCAAACCCTATAATAACATTATGATATCATTTTTAACCGATAAAAATAAGGTTTTGTTAAAAACAAATTCTATAAAAATACTTTTAGATTTACATTTTAAAGTATAAACAATATAATTAAAGCACACAATATTAATTCAAGTCTTAAGGAGGCAAAATTGAAAAGAAAACTATTAATTATTGCGTCTTTAATACTGCTTACTGGATGCGTAAAATACAACAATGTTGAGTTAACTACTAATAATACATTAAGTCTTGATAAAATATTATTTATGACAACTATAAATAATCCTCTCGTTATTTCACATAGAGGCACTCCAATAGAAAACCCTGAGCATTCTTTTGCTGGTTATAATCAAGCAATAGCTGAAGGTTCTCAATTTATAGAACTAGATTTGCGAATTAGCACAGATAATATTTTATATGTTTGCCATGATAATAATTTATTTAGAACCACTGGTGTTAATCTAGATATTTATAAATCAACTTCCAAAGAAATTCAAAGCGTTAAGCTACCAAACGGAGAAAACATTCATCAATTATCAGAAATATTTAAATACTATAAAAATAATATTTATTATGTAATAGAAACAAAAGAAGAAACTAATATAAATCATAATATTGATAATATATTATTAGACATAATTAATGCCTATGATTTAAAAGACTTTGTAATTATACAAAGTTTTTCTTTGAAAAGTTTAATGTATATTCATCTGCGAAATCCAGAAATCCAATTAATGCTCTTGCTTAAACCACGAACTCAGGAAGAGTTACTTGTGAAAATTAAAAATACACCTAAATTTATTAGAATTATTTCCTTTGACCTAACTACGGTAACCTCTACTCTTGTTAATTTTGTTAAACAAACAAATAAAATACCTGCTGTATATACTATAAAAGGTCCAGCTGATATTAGAAAAGCTATTAAATATAGATTAGAAGGTTTTTTCACAGATGATACAAAAGGAACATTAGAAATTTTGCAAAAAAACAAAGGAGCTTTAGCGCTCCCAAATTCTATACTTTAGTTTTATATTATGCAACATTAACCATGCTTTTTTATTATATCTTATTAACGACACTATTATAATTATAATTCATTTATTTTCTATTTCTCACAATATATTTTTAAAGCATCTTTCAAAAATTCTGCTCCATTTGGAACGATTTTTTCGTAATATTCTTTAAATCTATCATCTTCACAATACATCTGTGCCAAACTAAGGTGAGCCTCCTTACTATAAGTTCCTTTTGGCCAGTAGAAAGTCAACCATTCTTTATGTAGATTGCATACTTCTTGAGCTAACTCGCTAGCTGGATCACCTGTATTAACTGCCTCTTTTAACGTTCTATTAAGTTCTTGACCCAGTTCTTCAACATTATTGAATTGTTTCTCTGTCATTTCCATTAGTTTCTTATTTGATTCTTCTATGGTGTTATCACCATATTTCATTCTAATCTCTTCACCATATTTTTCGTCATTTTCTTTCACTATCTTCTTTTTGAAACCAGCGAATTTTTCTTCGTTACTCATTTCTTTATCTCCTTTTAATGACAATATTGTCTTTTCAACATTAATTATTAATGTTTCTATTTTACGTCTTTTCTTTTTGAGTGACACCAGATGATCCTCCATGGCTTTTTGACAATCAAAATCTTTCACGTCTATTATTGCCTTTATTTCTAGTAAGCCAATATCAAGTTCTTTATAAAATAATATTTGTTGTAGTCTATCAACTTCTTTTTGACTATATATTCTATATTTATTAGAACTTATTCTTTTCGGTTTTAATAAATCAATTTCATCATAATAACGAAGACTTCTAGTACTTATGCCTGCTAATTTTGCTATTGAATTAATTGTATATTCCATATTGATACCTCCTTACCTATATAATAAACTATCTCGTAGCGTCAATGTCAATAAATTATAAATAAAAAAGAGTCAACCAAAAAAAGGTAGACTCTTGAGAGTATATATAAGGACGCGATTATTGACACACTTCCTTTAAGTTGATTTGAGTTTTTCCATAATTCCTATTGTCTTATTTTTTGCATTTTAAACTAAAGTATCCCTTATTGGGTACAAACTCAAAATAACCGATTATATTATTTATTAAATTGTTTGATAAAATTACACTAGTTTTCTTCTTCAACAATTATTGCTTCTACTGAATTTTTCTTTATGGAATCAATACCATTTTGGCATGCAGCTTTGGATGTATATCTTTGGCCAGTACCAATAAGTTCTCCATTCTTCGCGTTTAATCTAAAACGATAATCACCATTCTTGTATTGGTATATCTCAAATTTGGGGCTATTCTCTTTTATATATCCATCAATAGTTTGGTCTTCAACAGGGGCAATAGGTGCATTTGTCCTTATACTTTCAATGCCTTTTTTACATGATGAAAGTGCTGAATAAGGTTGGGAAGTTAATATAATTTCCCCATTTGCAGCTTTAAGATTAAACCGAAATCCTTCATGTATTTTACTTATTACAAATTTACCTGTCATTGAAAATCCCTCCTTCAACTTTTATGAGCTAATTTAATTTTATCACTAAATATTTGGAAATTCAATGTTTCATTTACTTTCCAAACTGAGAAATATTGGTAATTATTTATAAAATTATACTAACTTAATCCTTCTCTATTTAACGAATAAGTTGGTAAATTTTACCATCGAAAGAAGCCAAATAAAGTTCCTTAGTTTCCGAAATACCAAAAGAAGAAATACGAAGATTTGTTTCTGATAATATGGTGTTTACTGACTCCGTACCTCCTTCGTACTCAAGAGCCCAAATTATACCAGAAATAAAATCACCATAAATATAAGCCCCTAAAAGTTCTGGAAATTCTTGACCTCGGTAAACATAACCACCAGTTATGGACCGACCAAGAGGATGAAGATACTCATAAATAGGTGGCTCTAATGTGTTAGGATTAACATTCTGATTCGGGGAATATTCCTTTGTTCCCTCCATAATATTCCAGCCATAGTTTTTCCCTTTTTCAATCAGGTTGATTTCTTCAACAGCATTTTGACCTACATCAGCAGCCCAAAGATCACCATTTTTAGAATCAAAGCTAAATCTCCAAGGGTTACATAACCCGAAAGCATATATTTCTTCACGAAAACCATCCTTATTGTCTATAAAAGGGTTATCCTTTGGTATAGCATAATTTAATCCAGAATCTTGGTTATCAACATCAATGCGCAAAATACTACCAAGAAGAGTCTGCAGATTCTGACCATTGCCATGTGGATCACCACCGTTACCACCATCACCTATCGCTATATAAAGATATCCATCAGGTCCAAATGCCATTCCTCCTCCATTATGATTGGTATAAGGTTGGCTAAATTCCAATATTTTCAATTCACTAGAAGAATCAGCCTTATTTGGGTTACCATTAACTTTAAAGCGAGAGATTACTGTCCCCTTGTTGTCAGTATAATTAATAAAAAAGTATCCATTTTGTTCAAATTCTGGATGGAAGGCAAGACCAAGAAGACCTTGCTCGTTACCACTGTCGTTAACCAATTTTTCAATATCTAAGAAAAGTTCTTTTTCTTTAGCATCTTCATCTTGAAGTACATAAATACGCCCTGGTTGTTCTACGATAAATAGTCGGCCACTTTTATCTCCCGCATTTTGAATATCAAGTGGTCGATTGAATGTAATGTCAGGGAAAACTTCTTTTACTGAATAACCATTTTCTACAATATTTGTCAGGTTTGTCGATGTTTCTTTTGAACAAGCTGTCACAAATATTAAAAATGTAATCAATAATAGAACAGATAGACTTTTTTTCATAGTCATCACCATTATTTTTATTTTCTTATAATCTACAGATAGAAGTTATTATTTACTTTTCTTATGTTATTTTATAGTTATTTAGTTGTTTTCTCTATACAAAAGGATTATAGCTTTTACTTGGTTGAGAGAATTCTGATTACATTGTTTTGCGATTAAAAAGGAGTTGCTTTTTATTTAACTAAATTAATTTTAAACTAGTTCATTGTAAAATCACATTTATTTAAAAATCCAGCGGCCGGCACCCCTAATGCTTTTATCAATCGTGCCCAATAGTTTACCTGTGCAGCGGTACTGGATAATATAACAATTTCACGCTCTGTAAACTCAGATTTTATTTTTTCAATGAATTCTATTGGTATATTAACTGGAGATTGAGAAATGAATTTTGCATATTCTATGGCCAATATTTCCCTTGAAGAAAATGAATCAACCTGATCGAAATTAGCCCTTCCAGCTAATACTTGCATTTCTTCTTCAGAGATTCCACTCTTTTTATACTCAAAAGAATTCATATCTATACAAAAGGGACAGGCTACGCTCATTGATGATTGTATTCTAATTAGTTTTAGAATACGTTCATTCAAATCCTTTTTGCCATGTGCTACCAATGACTCTAAAACTGCTGAGCTTATAGCAACCTTTGGATACCAAGCTAAAAGTTTTGGAACTAGTAAGTCTTTCTTTGTAACCCTGTTCGAAATGAACATACCTAACTTTAAATAAAATGGAATTCTTTCCGGTGGTTTAATATAAGCATTCGGTTCCATGCCAATCCTCCTCCATTATTTACTGTGCAATACCTCTAATTAAAAGTCCTAATATTCCATCAAATTCAGTTGCCTTAATATAGTCATAGAGTATCACATCAGTAAAACCTTATCCACTAAATTTATTATAAATAAAAAAAATCGCTCTACAAGCGTAGAACGATTTTTTCTAATTATTTATAATTAAATTGTTAGTTGTTTTGTTTTAATTGTGTTTTATTTTGTGTTTGTGTTTGATTTAGCATTTGTTCCTGCTTTTCACTATTTGTTTGGATTTGAGTTTGTGTTTGTTGTTGTGTTTCTTGTTGTGTTTCTGTTATAGTTTGGTCTTGTTTTTTTAATGATTGATTTTTATTTCTATCCATCATTTCTTGAACAGTATCCATTATCATATTTTTATTTTTTTCAGTTGCTTGAGCTTTTGTGGCTATTCCCATTAAATCATGAGCTTTTCTCATTATATCTGTTACTTTAGCATCTTTGTATTGTTCCACTGTAATACTAGGGTCTAGTTCTTGCAACTTTTCAATTAATCTATATTTTCCAGGAGAAATATCATATTCACTTGCTTCTGTCCTTAATTGTATATTTGAATGATCTGCATAAACAATACTCTCTATATTTTTATCCTTTGTAAAACTTTCAACCCTATCTTTAATACGATCTTGTATTTTTATTGCATCATTTTCTTTTTGAGCCAAAGCTGTTAAGGCAATAACGGTAGAACCATCTTTATAGATATATCCTTCTTTATCAGCTTCTTGTACTAGTGCTTGAACAGCATCTTCAGCTGACATATTTTTAATTGAAGTTTTTAATAATAATTCTTTCCCATCATCATTAACACCCTTGCTACTAACTACTTTATTCATAAAGTTTAATCCTAATTCTACACTAGGGTTTATGTCAAAGCTTACAAAAGCTACTGGTTTATTATATATATTAAATCCACCTAGGGCTATTAAAGCTAAGACTGTTATTGATAATAGTGTTCCAACTAATTTTTTCATGGCAAAAATCCCCTTTCCGTAATGTTTTTTCTCTGCTTCTTTTTCAATATTTTTAGCAGAATACATTCTGATATATTTAACTGTTTTCTCTTTAAGTTCTTCTTCAGCTTGAATGCTATCAAAATATTTTTTAAATTTTTTCATAATTCTATCTCACCTAATTCCTTCCTTAATTTTGCTTTTGCCCGTCTTAGTTGTGAATATACTGTATTCACATTTTTCTTAGTAGCATCTGCAATTTCAGGTATTGTAAACCCTTCATAATAGTGCATATAAATGATATTTTTGTATGCAGAAGGTAGTTTAAGTACGGCTGTTACAAGCTCGCTTTGTTCTTCGCTCTCAAACGGGATATAAATATTTTCAACACTGATTACTTTCTTACGCCAAAAACTTTTACTTAGGTCTTTACATTTATTAAATGTAACACGGCAAAGCCATGATTTCTTATGACTTTCATCTTGAAACTCATTCTTATTTAAAAAATATTGTAAAAATACTTCTTGAAATATATCTTCAACATCGGCAATATTTCTAAAATATAGAAAACTAATGCGCTTGACCATATCTCCATATTTCTCTATCACTATTGAAATATCCTCATTTTTAGAAGTTTTACTCAAAACCTTTACCTCCAATCTACTCTAAATACGATTTGATTAACTAAATCCATTCATTTATTATGAAAATAATTAGAATTACCCATAATTTATTGAATAATTCTAATTATTTTTCTTTATACTTTAACCTTCCTGGCTTTCTGCATAGGTTTTAAAATTATCCAAAATATTTTGCCATCCAGTTCTTTGTACATCAATCGGATATTCATATTCACTTTCAAAAAATTCAGTAATATTTGTCTTATCTCCATCCTCTTTAAATACTACAGACATTAATCTACCATCATCGAGAGTATTGTTAATACGCTCATTAATTATCACTTTTGTATAAACACCAGAAAAATCAAAACCATCACTACCATCTTTTGCTTCCATTCTAGATAAGAACTTTCCACCAACCTTCAAATCATTTGTTACATAAGTTGTATGCCAGTCTTCTGAGGCATAATTCCATTTAACAATATGTTCTGGTTCTGTCCAATATTGCCAAACCTTTTTTATAGGAAGATTAATTGTTGATGTTATTTTTATATTCAATTTACTCATCTCCTTTATATATATAACAATCCTTTGTGTGATCATTGACCATTCCTGCAGATTGCATAAAAGCATAAACGATAGTTGAGCCAACAAAATTAAAACCAAGTTTTTTTAAATCCTTGCTTATATTATCCGATAAAGGTGTATTAGCCGGAATATCTTTTAGTGTAGCCCAATGATTAATTATTGGTTCATTATCAACATATGACCAGATAAATTTATCAAAACTACCATATTTTTCCTTAACTGATTGATATGCTTTTGCATTTCTAATAACTGATCTTATTTTGAGTTTGTTTCTTATAATCTTTTCATTATTCAATAATTCAGCAACTTTTCCATCACTATAATTAATTATTTTATCTATCTCAAAATTATCGAAAGCTTCTCTGAAGGCTATTCTTTTCTTTAAAACTGTCAACCAGCTTAGTCCTGCTTGCATACCTTCAAGTGTTAATAATTCAAATAGTTTTCTATCATCATGCAGTGGAACTCCCCATTCTTGATCATGATAGTCTTGATATATTTTATCTTCGTTTACCCACCCACAACGTTTAATATTATTCATTAAATAAACCTTCATTTTCTCATTAATTACTTTAATTATATCTTATCATATATTAATTTTTTTATGGACTTAATGGTAGAATAGTAATACAATATTTAAGAGGTGATATTTTGTATGTATTAAATTTTATTAGAGGTTTTATAATGGCTCTGGCAGATAGTGTACCAGGTGTTTCTGGTGGTACTATCGCTTTTATTTTAGGATTTTATGATGATTTTATAGATTCACTTAATGCTTTAATGTCTAAAAGTCCCTTTAAGGATAAAAAAAAAGCCATTAGCTTTTTAGGTAAATTAGGAATAGGTTGGATATCTGGCTTGATACTTTCTGTTATGTTTTTAACAACTTTTTTTGAAAGCAGTATTTATAGTATCAGTTCATTATTTGTTGGCTTTGTTTTATTATCAATTCCTTTAATAATAAATGAAGAACGTGCTGTTATTATTGGTAAGTATAGAAATCTTATTTTTACCTTGATTGGTATAGCTGTAGTTGTTTTGCTTACATATTTTAACCCCTCAACATCAGGAAGTGGAATAAGCCTAGCCGTTGGCACCTTATCTCCTGGTTTAGTTGTTTATGTTTTTTTTGCAGCTATGGTAGCAATATCTGCTATGGTACTGCCCGGTATTTCAGGTTCAACTATTCTATTGATATTTGGTCTTTATACTGGTGTAATCGGTTCAATCAGACAAGTAATCACTTTTAATTTTGAATATTTACCTATCCTTATAATATTTGGATTTGGTATCCTTACTGGCATCACAACAACTATAAAGCTAATTAGATATTTATTGAAAACTCATAGGTCACAAGCTATTTACACAATTCTTGGATTGATGATTGGTTCCTTTTATGCAATTTTCATGGGTCCAACTACACTAGAAATACCACATCCAGCTATGACCTTAGGAACTTTCAATTTCGTCTTTTTCTTAATAGGTGTTGCACTTATATTCGGTCTGGAAAAAATTAAAGTATTTTTCAAAAATAAGTAATAAATGCTTCAGCTATAAAAACAAACACCCAAAACAAAAAATGTTTTGGGTGTTTGTTTTTATAGCAGTTTTTTAATTAACTAATATCTGTAAATGGCTGCAATACCAGTATCACTTGGCATTTGTTCTTGAGATAAGACTATAACATTCCCTTTTTCCATTAAAACCATTCTAACTATATTATCTATTCCTTCTGAATTTTTTCCGTCATCTTCTATCATCATAGTTTTTATTCTGTTATCTAGTGTGGCTTTTTTGATTTTATGTAATTCATCAGAAGCTAAATCTTTAGCTTTTGCTTGATTAAAATCATCTAGAAGAGCATTATAACTTTGCTTATTAACATCGTTCATAATCTCCCAAGCCATATTAGATATTTTTCCCATATCATTTTTATTAAAGGAAATCTCAACACCTTTATCCATTAAATGGATATTATTACTCACTTTTCTAAATAAGCCTTGATTTTCAGTTAAGGCAACAAGTATTAATGGTAATTTATTAGCTTTAGAATAATTGTCAAAAACAAAGGTATCTATATATCTAAAATATTTTTTTAAATCCTCTTCAACTTCGTCCTTTTTAGATCCTTGACCATGAAATATAACACTACCCTTAGTTCCATTACCAGAATCATGGTTTAGATATTTTTCGGTGTATTCATCACCCAATACCTCATCTATAGTTATCGGAATATCATCACCTAAAATTACTTCTTCAAGGTCGAATTTATTGCCTTCATAAAGTTTAAACTCAGTTCCATTAAAACCTAATAAATTGTATTTAGTATTATTACCAAATATTTTAATTAGTGGAATTATATGAAAAACATCACTAACTAAAAGAAAATCTTCGACTTTTTCTGAAAGTTTATAAAGAATACACTTCTCTTCATTAGCTAATATACAAATACCATCAAGAGTCATATTCCAAAATTCTTTGTCTTCTCTTAATTCATAAAATGGCTTTAATATTTTCTCTGTATCAAGGTCTTTATTTTTTTCTTTCAATAAAGTTTCTAATTCTTTTATAGTATTATTGAATGCTATTATATCCTGTTTGTTTTCTGGATAATGTCTATGAGTTCTTTGGTATAGAGAAATACATAAATCACCTTTTTTAAACATTATATCAATGGGAAATTCTTTAACTATTTCT
>JAGXHX010000021.1 GCA_024635955.1 Bacillota bacterium | reverse complement strand
TGTTTAATAAATTAGAATAGTATTTGCCAAACAAAGGAAAGAAAGTAAATTTAAAACCTATAAAATAAAATAAGATGGGTATATTAGCCCATCCTATTTTAAACCAAATCACTCAAAAAAGGGAAATAGAAAGAAAAATGAATTAACAAGCAATAATAAATAATACTTATTATCATAATGATAACACATTTAAATAATTTGTAAATAATATAATTGAATTTAGGTGAAAGTTATGCTGAACAAACCAAAGAAACCCTGCAAGTATCCTGGCTGTTCAAACCTAACAGATAATAAATACTGTGAGGTTCATCATAAAGTACAAACTAATGAAAGGCTAAGTGCCTATAAAAGAGTGGATTAGTTCGAATTTTGTATAGTCACAATGATAAAGTTGTATCGGAATTAGATGGTAGTTTATTTGAATATATTGAGCTTTTCTAAAACAGAAAACGTCTGCATTCTAGTCTTGAAAATATGACATAAAAAGAGTATTAAAATAGGTATAAGTCAGTAAAAGCTGCTTAAATTAAAGAAATGGTATGTATATTAATTGATATTTAATAATACTAATACTGTAAATTGAACAAAAATAAATGAGTATATTATATTGATTATTTTTAATTGAAAATTTTAATAAATACTGTATAATTATGTATATGTAAAATTGAATTACAATTCAGAAGGAAATAGAAGAGAATCATATCTTAAACTAATTACTGATAATGACAGCCAATTATTAAGTGTGGTTTTTTTTATATTAAAATTAAGATGCTAGATTGATCATTTATTTTTTAACTTTTACCAAATATAAATCTCTACAAGAATAGAAAAAATTAGGGGATAGAATTTATGATTATTAACCAAGAAAAAATAAAAGAAAATAAAAATATCATATATGCAATAGTATCATTAATCCTGTATATGATTATTTATTATACAGTGATTAAGGTGCTTGCTGATCAAGACTCCATGGTGTTTAGTAATATCATTGGAATACTAGGGCTTACAATAAGTCTCATGATTATGAAATATGCCATCAATAGATACACTTCTAAAAGCTTAAAAAACATATGGAAATTATTTGCAATAGGTATATTTTTTAATATTCTCGCAGACACTATCTGGACTATTAGTGAATCGATGAATAATCTAGAATCATATCTATTGGTAACAGATATTTTATACTCTATTCAGTCAATCTTATTTGTAATAGCAATATATAAATTCGCCTTTAAAAAAGGTAATCCAAGAAGAGTAATAAAGAGCATAGATATACTAATAGGATTAATGCTAATAATTATATTAGAATTGAAGTATATAATCATACCAGTCTTTTCACTAAATATTAATAACGGAATATCAACATATCTATCCATAATATACCCAGTAGCGGATTTAATGATGCTTATTATTCTCATCATGATGGTCATGAGTCCTATAGAGAAAAAGATATTAAATATTGTCAGACTAATGTTCTTACCAATGATAATAAACATAGTTGCCAATCAAGTATATTTTATCGAAGCAATAAACAACAACTACAGCTCTGGAAGCTGGCTAGATCCTTTATGGCCAATGGCAACCTGGCTTCTTGCAATAATTGCATTAATATCAGCAGGAGTAAAAATTACAGTTTCAGAAAATGAAGAGGATCTTGTAGATATTCTAGATGTCAGACAATCAATAAGAAATGCTAGTGTAATAGTGGTTTATGTCGCTTGTATATTATTTGGAGCTTACGTTTTCAGCAGGTATTTGATCTTTGATGTATTATCTGTCGGGTTTTTAATGATAATAACTATATTGATTATTAGAGATATGTATTATTCGGTCAGAATGGGCAAATTATTTGAAAAAATTAAAGTGGCAAACAAGGATCTGGAAATTTTAAATAAGAAGTTGGATGTAGAATCAAAGACTGACTATTTGACAGGACTTAATAATAGAAGACAAATAATGAATAAATACTCTCATCTGAAAAAGCACACAATAAAGGAAGGTTCGTTGTTATCAGTAATTATGATAGATATTGATTACTTTAAGAAAATCAATGATCAATACGGACATGAATCTGGAGATAGGGTATTAAAAAGAATATCTGAATTACTGCTTGAAAATACTAGAGAAAATGATCATGTTGGTCGCTTTGGTGGGGAGGAGTTCATAATTCTCATGCCTGATTGTGTTAAAGAAGAGGTCTTTGGTATTGCAGAGAGAATTAGGATGATAATAGAAAGAGAACCTATCATTATCAATAATCTAGGATTATCTGTTAATGTAACAATAAGTGTAGGTATATCATGTCTGGATTTAAACAATCATGATAAGGATACAATAAACGAAGCTGATAAAGCCTTATATTTTGCTAAGGATAAAGGTCGTAATATGGTAATAAAATATAGTGGTGCTATTTAGAGGTGATATTAGGCACAAGAAGAATGATATTATTAACTTAATTACTAAAATCCATGAATATAAAGGTAAGTAGAGTTATATATCAAGGGAAAACCAGAAATATTAAATTCCTTCTTCTAATTACGATGTTCATTTTGGATTTTCTTTAAGAAATTTCAGATAATATAGTATTGAAGAGAGAAATACACCTGATGAAGTTGTTAATCAATATAAATACTTGTTATACCGTAAAACAAATAGATGAGAGCAATTGCTCTCATCTATAATTATAAATCTTAAAAATTGTATAAATATTATCTTAATCCTACTAGGGAACAACAAGAACTGCAACTTTAGAATCTCTAATAACTTTATTTGCCACTGAACCAAAAATCCTTGAAAATCCCTTTACACTGGATTTAGTCATTACAATTAAATCAATTGAACCTTCAACAGCCTCTTTAATAATTGCATCAGCAATTGATCCGTAAAGGATTGATTTCTTTACTTCATAGCCATCTAATTTTTTAGAAGCATCATCTAATATTTTTTCACCTATACTATAAGAAGCATCGACTTCCTTTTCCGGTGAAGTGGAAAGCATTGATAATTCATTAGTATGAATCACCTGGGCTACATAAACTAGAGTAACATCAGTATTTTCTTTTTTGAGATATTTTTTTAACCAAACAAGAGAATCCATGCTTTTTTCTGTACCATCTAAAGGCAACAAAACTTTTAAATTAGACATTATTGATAACACATCCTTTCATAAGAGAACATAGTAATTTAAAATATTTAAAATTACACTTAAATTATATCATAAGATATCAGTCATAGTAAAAATTTTAGTTAATTTAAAAAATCAAAAATAATCGCGGATTCATTTGATTATTGTATAGTCACAATGATAAAGTTGTATTAATATAAAAAGCAGGAATATAATAGGAAGTAATAATATTAATAAAATATAAGAAATTTAATTACTATATTAGTAATAAGCTAAAATTAATATGTTATAGAAAAATTATGATGACACCCCTAGTTGAATAATATTGCCAAATAATAAATCAAAATTGTATAAATTACTACTTTATGATGATAGAATATACTTAATAGAATTATTTAAAAGTTTTAGATATTTATCATTAAAATGTTATAATCCTACTATAGGGAAATGATTCAAAAAGCTTATCTGTGCTAGAGGTTACTATAGGATAGCCTTTTACCTCTAGCTCCAGGTTGTAATAAGCCCTGTCATATATGCTCTACTGATGTCAAAGAATACTATTATAGTAGGAATAAATGTTAGATTTATAATAATCAATTAACAGTAATTTCCACATATATATATTTTGTTTTATGTTGATTTATTAAATAATAGGAGTATATTAAACATATAAGATAGGTTTAAGTAATACTTTTTTTTATGGAATTATGGCTGTAGTAGCAATTGCTGCCAGAGTTATGATTTTACTTGACCCTTAGGTCTAGAACAAGGAGGCACATCATGGGAGAGATCAAGGATGACATGAAAAAAATTTCTGATGATACTAAAAAATTGACAAGGGATTTAAAAAAACAAACAGAAAAGAAAATTAAGGAATTCAATGAAAAAGCAAATAAAAAAAATAAAGAAATAAAAGCTGATGTCAAAGGAAAAAGAGAAGATGTTAAAGAAAAAATTGATAAAAAACTAGAAAAAGTCCAAGAGAAGCTACGTAAAAAAGATTAAAATTATAAAATTAAAGACAGAACCCGAAAAACCGGAATATCTACGAAAGTGGAACTGATTACTTAATTGAAGTAATTTTAGGATTCAGATTAGTTTTCAAGTTACTAGGAGTAAATACCAAAAACTTCTCCTTAAGTTTTCGAAGGAATATTTTCTCAAGCTTCAATTTTGATTGCTATGAAAAGAAGTAACAATAGAAAAAGATGAGGATAAATAAGAATAAATAAGAATAAATAAGTAAAGGAGTGATTAATTTATGAAAAAACAAAACAAATTAAAATCAATAAAATTATTCCTGGTTTCATTATTGGTTTTTAATTTAGGAGTTTATGCTATACCTTCAAATGTTCTAGCGGCTCAAGCAAAAGTGGATCTAGGAACGGCTTCAAGCTTTGGTGTTCTAGCTGGTTCTACTATAACTAATACAGGACCAACTACAATCGACGGAACTGCTGGAGGAGATATAGGATTAGATCCAGGGGATGATCCAACTATAGCAACTTTTCCAGGGCAGGAAGATATTACTACGACTGGAACTGTACATCTTTTTGATGGAGTTGCATCTTCAGCTAAGGATGATTTATTAATAGCATATAACGATGCTGCTGGAAGAGTTACAACTGAAACTATTTCAGGTGACCTTGCTGGAAGAACTCTAACGCCTGGAGTTTATACTTCAGGATCAAGTATAGGACTATCTGGTACTCTTACTCTAGATGCTGGAGGAGATCCTAATGCTGTTTTCATTTTTCAAGCTGGTACAACTTTAACTACAGCCTCTGATAGTGAGATTATTTTAATAAATGATGCTCAACCATGTCGAGTTTTTTGGCAAGTTGGTAGTTCTGCTACTTTAGGAACTGGTTCTGATTTTGTGGGTCATATATTAGCAAGTGAGTCAATAACAGCAACAACTGGAGTTACTGTGCTAGGTTCATTATTGGCTCTAAATGGTGCAGTTACATTGGATACAAATGTTATAACTAATGATGATTGTTTAGCTGCTGGTTCTCTAAGGGTAAGTAAGATTTTAGAAGGTTCTGTTACTGGAATGACTTTACCAGAATTTGAGATTACAGTAACTGGACCATATGAGTTTAGTGATACTCAAATTATTCAAGGTGGTAGTTCCTACATTTGGGAAGGTTTATCTTCTGGAACCTATACTGTTTCAGAGGTTCAATTAGGGGAAGATTGGAGTGTTACTGGAACAGGTGATTATAGTGTTCAGCTTGGTAATAGGACTGAAGTGAATGTTACTAATGTGTATGAAGGTAGTGCAGTATTGCCTATAGCAGGTGATGAATTGCCTCAAACTGGTGGTAGTGCTATATTGTATTATGGTTTTATTTCTATTTTAGTTGGTGTTAGTATATTAAGTATATGGAAATATAGCATGATTTCTAAGGAAAATCATAAATAGATTTTAGGATTTCTGATTCATGGATGGGTTTGTTTTTTTATATAGTCACTATGATAAACTTATATGCATATAAAAGGGTGATAGAAAAATTATGATGATATCCTTTCTGACAGCCCGAGTTTGAACTGCTCCCTGTCAAGTGGACAGTGGAAAATCTTATATTACACTGCTAAGGCCTAGTCTCTAACTTTAAGTGGAGCTAGGTCTTTGTATTTAGGTATTCAAAATAATAACAATAATATATCAAATATGTTACAAATAGACTTTTAATTTTTGACTGAATTTTGGATTTCTTCTCATAATTAATACTTCTCCTTCTTAATAGATATAATAGTCTATTAGACAAGGAGGGGTACAAGTTTAATATACCACTACACTTAACTCAGTAATCGAGATTATATATATATTATTCTATCCGTTTATACTCAAAATGATATTTCTTAGTAAGTAATTTAAGGTTATAATGAATTAAAAAATAAATATGACAAAAGAAAAACCTATAGTACTGAAAACACTACCATTAACTTCAGAATTTAGTATGTACAAGGATGAAAAATTGGAATTGAAGTACTAGTTTGTACTGTTGGAAGTACAGTTTTGTATTACGACTATAGGTGTATTGATGATTTACATAGTATGTTGTTAAAACACGGTGATTGGATGGTATGGTTTAAAGAAAGGATTGCGTGGAAGATTTGGCATGTATATTCCACCTTTGATGGAAGCTTTAGGTTTAGCTGAAGTTACACATGAAGCTAGAGGGAATAAAATGAAAGCTATAAAGTAAAACTACTAGTTTGTTAGTGAGCTATAATATAGTTTATTAGGTTTTTTTAGAGTAGTAAATATAATGAAGAAATTATTAATGATTGATTATATTTAATTACAATAGTATTATCAAAGTAGAAGACAGTAAGAAAAATACAAAGAAAAAATGCCGGGATAGGAGGGACTATTATGGAAAAAGATTTGTTAGCTGGAGGAATAAAGAAACTAGGTGAAATTAAAAATAAGTTAATCCAATTGAACAACTACAATGAAGAAAAAAACAAACTAGAAACATTAGAAAATCAATTAGAAAAAGAAATTAGAAAAATAGAAAATAAAAAATCAGAAGAAATAAAAAATCTTGCAAGTCAACGTAGGTCTGAGATAGAAGATACAATAGATGAACAAATCAAGAGTGTAAATAAGAAGTTGAAGAAAATCCAAGGAAATAAAGAAAAGTTGAAAAAGAAAGGGATTGTTGAACGGATAGATGTTGAAACTAGTGATTATAGAAGTGAAGAAGAAGAATTAAGTTTGGGTGGAAAGTCTATTTTTAAAACAGAAAATATACCTTTACTTTATAATAATCGTTTATTCTTTGCTCTTTATTTCCCGAAAGGTTTAGTGGATATTGGGATTATAATACTAACTATTGCACTAACTTTCTTTGCAATACCTCTTTTGGTTTATTATATTTTCTTTAATGGAATGAATGTAATTTATTTAGCCTTATGTAATATTATTAGCATAATTATATTTGGAGGGATTTATTTAATTCTGGGTAAGGTTAAATACAAGCATATTGAAGCACTACATAGAGTTAGAGATATGCGTAAACGTATACAAGATAGTAAAAGAAAACAAAAAAAGATTAAAAAACAAATTAGAAGTGATGAAGATGAGAAAGGATATGGCTTAGAAGAATTTGATAATGAAATTAATAGTTTAGAATTATCAATAAGCGATTTACATGAACAGAAGATAAAAGCACTGTCTGATTTTGATAATAATACTAGTCAGGATATTAAAAGGCAAATAAATTCAAGTTATGAACAGGAATTAAAGGATTTGAAAGCAGAGCATAGTAAAATTTACCAAGAAGGTAAGGAGAACTTAGATCTTTTGAATGATTTAGCAATTGAGATTTCTACTGATTATGAAGCTTTCATTGGAAAGGACTTCTTAACAATAGAAAAAATTGAACAGTTGGAAGAAATAATTTCTTCAGGCCAAGGGAAGACTATAGAAGAAGCAATAGCCATATATTCACAACCTAAATAAGGTAGGAAAGATTATATATATTTAATAAAATATACCTGATGTTTTAAATTTTTTATGAGATTTAAAACATCAGGTTTTTTAAATATTTGTATTAAATTCTATAAATACCTAGTCAAATATTCTAAAGCCTTGAAAATATTACATCGTAATAGTAATACAAATATAATATAGGAATGAAAAAGGCGCAACTACAACCATCTCAATTAAAGTGAATCCTCTACTTTTATTGAGATGGTTGTAGTTGTTGCGATCATATCAATACTTGCAGCTGTTATAATACCATTCTTTTCTGGTTATGTTGGATTAGCTATTGATACAAAACTCCTTTATAGTACAAAGAATTTATCTACATATTTGAAAACTGAAATGCTTATTGGAGGCTTTGATGATGAACATGTCTTTACATATGTAAGAAGTTCAAGTGGAGGTGAAGAATATTTTTCAAGATATCTCGAGTCTAACTGGGAAGTATTAAACGGACCTGGAGACAGCGATAATTCAAATGTCCTTGGTTTAGTAAACAATAAAAGTGGGAAGGTTGGAATTGTAAACTGGCCGAGTAAACTATTAGATAATTTATATTCTCAGCAGGCCTTGTATATTACGAATGACAGAGGAATGAGTTATGTACCAGGAGGGGCAAAGACTGTAAGTAGTTATTATAAGGGATCTATCGTGATTTGGTATAATTCAACTAATGCTTCGAAAATTTATCTTTATTATGTTACCTCAGATGGCAAGCAGTCTGATAAATATTATGTTTATACTAAAGGTGAAATTTAGGTAAAGAAGATATTGATGAAAAGATGATAATATAAAAAACGAAGAAATATGAATTAACCCCAATAAGTTGGATAAAAATCAATTAATCAACTATCAAGGAATGAGGTCTGTTAATATGAGGATTCATTCTTTTTAATTTTTGGATTAGTTCGATTTTTGTATAGTCCTAATGATAAAGTTGTATTCACATAAAAGGAAATATATGAATATGAGAGGTGATAGGTTTCTCTTTTTCTTGGATAGAAGGGTAATGTTATAAATTAGGATTAAAATATGACGTCTTATCTGACACCCTTACTTATAGAATATAGGCATATATGTGAGTTTATGGCAAAGTTTATTTGCTCTAAAGGTGAGAAATGTCTGCCAATGGGACATTCAAATCATAACTCAAAATCGTACGAGAAATAGTGGTGGTTCAAGCCCCCCTTCGGCACCAGTAGGGCGTTTCAGAGTTTTCCTGAAACGCTTTTTTTGTGTTTTTGACACCCTGAAAATACACTATATATAGCAATGTTAGCTTTCATTTTTTGGTGTATCATACAATAGGAAATTGTAAGGAAATATTTGTTCATATGGTTTTTATTACTTATTATTTATATTAAGTAAGCATGCAAATTTAATTTTTGAGTGGACAATTTTCGACGCATTACATTTTTTAAATATTGAAAAGTCGACGTTTTTTTGGTATAATTTTTAAACCGAACCTTCGGTAAAATATTTTTTAGGAGAAATGCTTTATGAAGAAAAATTACAAATCGGAGATTGTGCGCTAACCGAGAGGTTTGCATAAATATATCTCTGCAAAGCCTCTCAAGGTTGTTACAACAATTTTAGGAGGAAACAAAACATGAATATCATTCGCATAGAAACAGAAAAAGATTATAAAATAACTGAAAACATCACACGAGAAGCATTTTGGAATTTGTACCAACCTGGATGCTCTGAACATTATGTGCTTCATAGGTTCAGAAAATTGCCTCACTATATACCTGAACTTAGCTTGGTTATGGAACTTGAAGGGAAAATTATTGCACATATTATGTACTCTAAAGCACAAGTAAAATGTGATAACGGCAATATAATTCCTATCGTTGTGTTTGGTCCGGTTAGTGTACAACCAGAACAGCAAGGCAAGGGGTATGGCGAAGAAATTATTCATTATTCAATGAATAAGGCAAAGAATATGGGGTTTGGTGCAATAGCTATAACTGGAAACCCTACTTACTATAAACGCTTCGGCTTTGTAAGTGGTTCATCTATTAATGTGTTTTATGAAAAAATAGCAAGAAATGAAGAGGCGCCTTTCTTTATGCTAAAAGAATTAATACCAGATTATTTAGCTGGTGTTGTCGGAACTTATTTCAATCCAGACGGATATTCAGTCGATAATGCCGATGTTGATGTCTTTGAAAAGAGTTTTCCACCAAAAGAAAAGAAAGTATTAACAGGACAGTTACAATAAACAAAATTACAACTTATTGTTAAGCGTTGAAAAAATTCCACTATGAAAACATAGTATCTTATTCATAGGCAGGATGAATTACTTAAAGGGGTTATTAGTTGACACCCTTTTTGACACCCCGAGTTGATTAGTATAGCCATATATAGGTAAGTATAGCAAAGACATGAATGCCCTAACGGTGGGGGAAGCCCGCTGCTAGGGCATCTTCTTTATAACTCAAAATCGTACGAGAAATCGTGGGGCTTCAAGTCCCCCCCTTCGGCACCAGTAGGGCATCTCAGAGTTTTCTGGGGTGCTATTTTTTTGTGCTTTTGACACCCTAAAATGTACCCTTAATTTGTATAAATTGACTTACTCGACTTTTTAGCTTCCCGTACGATGCGAAAAAGTATGGGAAACTGATAATTTTCATGATAGATTTTTAGCGAAGTAGTGAAATAAATAAAGTGATTATAGCACCTAGATAGGGGTTATTTTTTTAAAAAAAGATAGTTGTCGGGAGAATACTGTACAATAAAGGTCTCTAATATAAATAAACTATTATTCTGTACATATAAATAAGTAAAAAAAATCAAATTATGATAGAATATATAGTATATAATTACTTTAATTTTACGCAAAAATTTATAATTAAATATTTGAGGTGAAAGCTAGAGAAGAAAAAATTGGAATAAATTCTAAACATAAAATTGCTGATTTTATAGAAAAATTAACAGAAATCAGTGCTTCTATTTCCATCGATTCCAAGGACTTCCTGATGCATATTCAGAACTGACAGGATGATGCTATTATGGAAGACCCTGGGATTGAATAAGCTGAGTGTATTTTCTTAAATTTAAGTAATGAGGTGAAGGACTATGACAGATCTTGAAAATAAAATTTATAGTGCAATATTGAACGCAAATGGAATCAAAGGTTCTGGTATTGCTGCTTGTCTTGGACTTGAGAAAAAATTGTGAATTCCACGTTGTCAAACAGTACGGCATTAAAAGCCATTCTACACCAAGATGCAGCAACCTGCAAATGGTTTGTTATCTCGCAAGCTGCAACTGCAACCGGAGGTCGTGCCTCGGTTGCTCCATATAATGATGTGAATATTCCTCTTTATAAAAGATTAGGAGTTTTTCCTCAAGATTATGATAGTATATTAATTTCTTCATTAGCTTTATCTGTTAGACCTGAAAATATTATGGTACACGAAAATATTATAACTTTTGGTGATTTGCTAAGGTTAAATGAAAGAAAAATAAGAAGAATAAGAAATTTGGGAAAAAATAGTTATGATGAGTTAATAGAAAGAATATTTATAAATTAATTATTGCAATTCAAAAAAAATATTTAGAATATAATTAAGAAATATACTTACATCATTCGATGATTTTGAAGGTAAAGAAATTATTTCACAACGTGATTTACAGGATTATCAAAGTATTTATATCGACCTTTATCAGCAGATGAGTGGTAAAGATGATGCTGATAAAGAATTGATTAATGATGATATTGTTTTTGAGATGGAACTTATCAAACAGGTAGAAGTAAATATAGACTATATCTTAATGCTTGTCATGAATCAAATTGTAAAGATAAAGATGTATTGACGACTATCAATAAAACAGTTAATTCTAGTATTGAATTAGGAAGTAAAAAAGAACTCATTGAAGGATTTATAGGCAGAGTTACAGCATACAACTCAGTTAATGATGATTGGAGTGAATACGTTTCTGATCAAAAAGAAATAAATATAATAAGAATCATTGAAGAAGAAAATCTAAAACCAAAAGAGACAAGAAAGCTTATAGAAGACTCGATAAGAGACGGTAACCTAAAAAACCACAGGAACAGACCTTGATAGGATATTACCCCCAGTATCACGCTTCTCTGGTTAGGAAAGGACGGTTAAGAAGCAAGCAGTTATTGGGAAGCTGTTAGATTTCTTTGAGATTGAGTTAATTTAATTATTTAGAACGGAGGAAATCAATTTGGAAAAGATTGTTGACAAAGGTTTAAAAGTTGACTTGCATATTCATTCAATACTGTCAAAACATAAAGACGGCTCAAAAGTGAATTTTAACACACTTAAGAATTTACCTACATTAATAAAAAAACTAAACGATAATAATGTTAATATTTGTTCAATTACTGACCATGATGCTTTTGATTTTTCGCTATATAATAAACTAAAAGATGAAGAGAAAAAAAAGGGGTCAATAAAAAAAATTTTACCAGGAGTAGAATTTTCTGTTCTTTTTGAGAGTGAATCAGAGAAAAGAGTAATACACATTGTTACAATTTTTGATGATAGAGATGTAGAAAAAGTAGAAAAAATTCAAGAAATATTAAAGTTTAATAGAGATAAACCAAATTATGATACTGAAGAACTTGCATTTAGTGAGAATAAATATTTAGATTTACTGCAAAAAATAGATATTGATACAGTGATGATTGCACATCAGAAAGCATCACTTACTTCAAATAATAGTAAAAAAGACGGTGACGCTTCTAGTTTAGGAATAAAAAAGTTTAATGAATTTTTATTTACTGACTATTTCGAAGCGTATGAATTCAGAAATAAAAAGAATGAAATATTCAATAAAAATTATATACATAATAGTAATTTAGAGGAAGCACTCAGGTTTATTACAGGTTCAGACTGTCACGATTGGAGTGTATATCCTAATGAGAATAGTTCGTCCACAAGTGAATATAAATATACTTATATTAAGAGTCTCCCCACGTTTAAGGGACTAATTATGGCGATAACTGATCATATGAGAATAAGAATGGTGGATAGTTTTTTTAATCCTTCATCTTATAAAATTGAATCCATTGATATAAAGATTGACGATGAAAAAATTAAAATTCCATTGTCAAAAGGTATTAATGTCATTATTGGAGATAACTCAATAGGAAAGTCACTTCTTCTAAATGAAATAACCGATTATAACAAAGGTTGCAAAGGTACAATTAAAAAAGGCTTTAAAAAATATTTGTCTGAAAATAACATAGAAATAAAAACAAAAATCAAATCTGAAACCATATTTTTTTGTGATATGCAAGGAGATATTAGAGAAAAATTTGATGGAAATAAATTAAAAGGTAGTGACTTTCTAAAAAAATATTTTCCAGAAGACGTTAACCCTCTAACTTACAGAACTAAAGTTGAAAATGAGTTTAAACGTTTTTATGATGCTATAGAAGAAAAATTTCAGTATGACGAGAAAAAACAATTACTCCCTAAATATTACTTGCCAATTAATGAAACTATATCGCAAAGTTTAACTTTTACAAATGAAGTAAAACAAATAAAAAATATTAATCTGAGCAAACTAATAAATGATTTAACTTCTTTAGAAAATCCATTGAGTAGTATTAAAAATAATACTGAAATGTCATTACAAGATCTAGAAAAGTTAAATGAAATCAAAAGACTTGTTGGCGAATTACTCATAACTCAGAATAATAAAAAATTAGCGATGGAAAATGAAAATAAAAAAATCAACAGTTTCTCAACTTTTGTTAAACTTTTTAAAACAGATTATATGAAAACTACTACAGATGAACAAAAACTAATAACCGAATTTTTAGAAAATAAACAACATACCATAAATGAAATAACCGACCTAATCAAGAAAAATTTAAATATCAAAAAGTTTGAATTTGATATAGCAGAATGTGATATTCAGCCTAATACTCGACCATTAGCTAAATTTGAATTTGTTTCTAAATTAAATATTGATAAAATTGGAAATAGCTATATTAATTCAATTTTGGAATCAGTATTAAACAAGCAATGGAAGCTAAAGGTAAAGGAAATAACAAAAAACGAATTAAAGAAAAACATTAGTTATTATCCAAAAGAAATTGATGATCCTCTAGAGGTTTTGAAAAATAAAATCAATGAAAAAATTGAGTCGGATTTTAGTCCAAAACATTCAATAATTGAAGACGGAATGGATAAATACAAAGACTTGTCATCTGGATTTAATTCACAGATATATTTTACTATTTTGTCTGGTGAAACGAATCATAAAGGAGTTTATATTATCGATCAACCAGAAGATTATGTTTCACAAAGATCAATAAGAGAAAGACTAATTTCTCAATTTAAAGAAATGGGAGAAAGAAGACAAGTAATTATTGTTACTCATAATCCTCAATTTATTGTAAATCTAGATGTAGACAATGTTATCTTCTTAGGCAAGGAGGATAATAAATTCAGCATAAAGTCAGGAGCTTTAGAATACGAAAATGAAGATTATAGTATACTTAAAATAATTGCAGATAATGTAGAAGGCGGATTAGATACTGTCTCAAGGAGGTTAAAACGTTATGAAAAAGGAATTCAATTTTAGTTATAAAGAGGAGAAATTTTTTTTAGAAAATATTGAAGTCAATGGTAAGGAACCAATGAGTATTGATGCTAAGAAATTGGAATTTGATACTCGATTGTATTATGAATTGTTGTTCGAGGATGTTTCTGAGGAAATTGAAATAACTATAAAAAACATTATAACAGATTCTGAGATTGAAGATGTTGAAATTAAAAAAGCATCCAAATATATTTACTCTACTATTGATAATTTAACAAAAGAACTGTGTGATAAAATTAATATAGAATGTTTTTCTTCTGAAAAAGAGGAGTAAATGATTAAACCAACTCAAAGGATGAAGTGGTTTTTCGACCGAATAGTTTAACGGTTTATACTTCTCTATCAGTACTCACCATTAGTAGCATTATTTTATTTTTACTTTCTATGTTAGCGATAGTATTTCAAATTTTTAAAATTGAAATAAGTTACAATAACATTCAGCTATATACAATTTTTAAAATAACAGGGGCCTTAACCTCAATTATATTGTCATATTTTTTAAGAGATAAGATAAATATATTGAATATGAATTCGATATTTTTAAAATGGGGATTTATATTTAGTGGATTTTTATTGATAGTTCATAGTTTATTAAATGTAGGGGACGCTTTTGTTTATACATATGTCTTAGTAATCTTACAGCTGGTATGGGCTTTTTTTTAACAAGTATTTTTATTAAAGAAAAGAATAATCAGCAGCAAACTAAAATGAAAATAATATCAACAGGTGTTATCGGAACAATTTTATCAACATTAGGAATTTTTATATTATTACATAATTCTATGCCAAAAACTATTACTAATGGTAAGTTCTTACAAACTTTCTAAATAAAAAGAAGGATTTTGGCTTAATAATAATAGATATTGATGATTTTAAAAGTATTAACGATACCTTTGGCATCTTTTAGGAGATCAAGTAATAAAACAAATTTGTAATCTTATTTTATCTAAAATAAGATTAACTGATGTTTTTTGTAGATTTGGAGGGGATGAGTTTATTTTAATAGCACCTAATTGTTCGTCTAAGAATTTATTATTAATAGCTGAAAATTTACGGGAAGCTATTAATAAACTTGATCTGCAATATGAAGAGTACAATATAAATAATATAACAGTTTCTATCGGAGTTGCAAATATAAGTGAAAAAATTAGTGATTGGGAAGATCTTTTGAGATCAGCTGATAGTAGCTTAGAATCAAAAAAAGTAATGCGGATGGGTTATGATATTGATGAAAAAAACTACCACCAATTGATTTAGTAGATGAATATTAGGAAAGATAAAATATAGAATTTTAAACAATGAGAAAGCAACTATACGTGGTTATGGGAGAGATACCACTGGGACACAACTTAGTGAAAAATGACTAATGTCATAACAGTGCGAAAATCCATCCGTTAGGGTATTCAGTATAATACTCAAAGTACTCGCTATCATCTTCCTGTAGAGAATGGATTGTTAGAGCATTCCTGTAATGTAGCTGTGACTATGTTGCAATTAAAAAGTGTTTTGACACCTGAGATCAGTGATGCATATATGATATAGCTACATCCGAAAATAGTTTAATGGCTAGTAAATACATAATTGATAATAGTAATATTAAATATAGAGATATTATATGTTTAGCTTTAGGTAAAACAGTTTATTATAAAGAAAGAAACGGTAGTTAATGATGAACATAAATGAATTAGTGATGACATTAAAAAATCTAAAGGGTGTAGGTAATAAACACACTAGAATTATTATAGATAAACATCAAAACCAAATCAAAAATTTGGATGAACTTAATAATTTATTATCGAGTGAAAACAATCTTTTACCTAAAAAATATATTTATACAAAGAATGATATTTTAATATCAAATGAAAAAGCAAAAAAAGATATAAGATATGCACAAGAGAATAGTATAAACATAGTTTGTTATTTAGATCATAATTTTCCATTTATGTTAAAGAAAGCAACAAATCCACCGACAATTCTTTTCTATAAAGGCGAAATCGAGTACATTAATGAAATGAGTGGAGTAGCTATTATAGGAACAAGAAATCCTAGTAAGCTAAGCGAAAAGATTGCTTATAGGTATTCAGAATACTTAACGCAAAAAGGATTTTATATTATTAGTGGCTTAGCTAAAGGTATTGATGAAATAGCTCATCAAGCTTGTTTAAATGCTGAGGGTAGAACATTAGCCTTCATTGCTCAAGGATTAGGCACCAGTATTTATCCTAAAGAAAATCAAAGTTTAGCAGATCAAATAATTGCAAAGAAGGGAACAGTATTTTCAGAGTATAATCCTGATGAAACACCTAAACCACCATATTTTATACAACGTGATAGACTTCAAAGTGGACTATCTCTTGGTGTAATTGTTATTGAAACTAAAGACGATGGGGGAACAATGCATGCAGCTAATGATATGTTAAAACATAACAAGTTACTTGGAGTTGTTGAATTTCAAGATAAGGTAATGGAACAAAAGGTATTCTCAGGTAATTTGGATTTATTAAAACGTGGTGGTATTTCTTTATATGATAAAAAATCAGTTGATAAATTTATCTATTTAGTAGGTTTGGAAAATAGTAATTCGAAAATTACAAATGAACCAATAAAAGGAAAGCAAATTGAATTTAATTTTTAAATTATATTAATAAATAAAAGATATTGTTATGCGTTGAAAAGTGACCACTATGAAAATATAGTATCATATGCATAGAATGATAAATTAAAAATCAGGGTAATAGGTTGACACCCTAAATGTAGCAAGATTTACCTTTCATTTTTTGGGGTTTCCCATACGACTCAAAATCGTACGAGAAATCGTGGGGGTTCAAGTCCCCCCTTCGGCACCAGTAGGGCGTTTCAGAGATTTTCTGAAACGCTTTTTTTGTGCTTTTGACACCCTAAATGACACCCTTTATTTGAACTGATCACTGTCTAAATGATAACAGTTGATGGATACTTTAGCAGGTGTCTATTTTATTGCAAAGTTATTACTGTATAATAAAGGTCGCTGATGAAAATAAACTATTATCCTATACAATTAAAACACATAAATATATTCTTTATATGATAGAATATAAGGTATATGATTACTTTTATTTTATGCAAAATATCTCAGAAAATTCCAAAAGGAGAGTTATTGATATGAGATCTATTCACAATGAAGATTCACGTGTTAAAATACCAGCTTTAGTTCATTTCACAAGACTAGGATATGAGTACTTATCTATAAAGAATTACCTTGGCACAATAAACTATGATACCAATATTTTTGTAGATATTTTTCATAATGCCATAAATAAAATTAATGGAACTATTTATTCAATTACTGAGATAAATAAAATAATCGAGGAAATAAAAATAAAATTAACTTCTGATGATCTGGGTCGAGAATTTTATAATATACTTCTTTCAGGGGTTAACGGTATAAAATTAATTGAGTTTGATCCTTCTAAAAGAGATTACAATACTTTTCAAGTTGTAACAGAATTAACATGTAAAAATGGGAGTGATGAATTTAGACCAGATATAACAGTTTTGATAAATGGCATGCCATTAGCTTTTCTTGAAGTAAAAAAACCAAATAATAAAGATGGCATTCAAGCTGAATACTCACGTATTAATAAAAGATTCAGTAATAAGAAGTTTAGGAGTTTTGTAAATATTACTCAACTTATGGTATTCTCGAACAACAGTGAATATGACGATAATGAAGCAGTACCTTTAGAAGGAGCTTTTTATGCTTCTACTAACTATAATAAATTATTTTTTAGTCACTTTAGAGAAGAAGATGAAGATATTTTTAGTAGAATTTTACCTGTTGATGAAAATAGGGAAGCTGAAATATTGCGGGATACAAATCTTGTTTCCATAAAACATAAATCAGAATATGAAACCAACTTATCATATGTTTCACCAACTAACAGAATCATTACATCATTATTTTCTCATGATCGAATTATGATGATTTTAAAATATGCTATAGCATATGTTGAAAGAACTGATGATGAAGGAATAAGGATTTTAGAAAAACATTTAATGCGTTATCCTCAACTATTCGCTACAAAAGCTATTGAAAAGAATTTAGATAAGAGTATAAAAAACGGGATAATTTGGCATACACAAGGTAGTGGGAAAACCGCACTAGCTTATTTTAATGTTCGTTATTTGAAAGACTATTATCAAAAGAAAAACAAAATTGCTAAATTTTATTTTGTAGTTGATAGATTAGATTTATTGACACAAGCTGCTGATGAGTTTCGAGCTAGAGGCTTATTTGTAGAAGAAGTTAGTTCAAAAGATGATTTCATAAAAAATCTACAAACTACAGGGACTACTAATAATTCTGGATTAGATACAATTACAGTATTAAATATACAAAAATTTTCAGAAGAATCTATAGTAAAAGCTGCAGATTATAATGTTGATATTCAAAGAATATATTTTTTGGATGAAGCACATCGTAGCTATAGGCCAGAGGGCTCATTTCTTTCAAATCTGATTGCATCTGATAGAGATGCTGTGAAGATAGCTTTAACTGGTACTCCATTAATCGGTACTGTATACGACAGTCAAACAGGTAAACCAATTAAAGAAAAAAACTATGATTCAAAAGATGTGTTTGGTCCATATATACATAAATACTACTATAACAAATCGATAGCTGATAGATATACGCTAAGATTAATTAGAGAAGGAATTGCAACTACCTATAAGAAAAAGATACAGACAGTATTAGAAGAAATCGAAACATTAAAAGGTTCGATTTCAAAAAAAGAATTATATTCCCATAAGAAGTATGTTGCAGCACTTGTTGAATACATTACATCTGATTTTTCAAAGAGTCGAATTGCAATGAATGATGATACTATAGGTGGAATGATTGTATGTGATTCTTCTGAACAAGCACGGGCAATATTTTCTGAGATGAAAAATTATAAATATACTACAGCTCTTATATTACATGATGAAGATGATACGGAGATACGAAAACAAAATCGTAGAGATTTCAAGAAAGGTATAATTGATTTTTTGATTGTATATAACATGCTTTTGACAGGATTTGATGCTAATCGGTTAAAAAAAATGTATCTTGGTCGTGTTATCAGAGATCATTCACTTTTACAAGCACTAACTCGTGTAAATCGTCCATATAAGAATGTACGTTATGGTTATGTCGTTGATTTTGCAGATATCAGATCAGAATTTGATAAAACTAACAAAGCATACTTTGATGAGTTACAACTTGAATTAGGCGATGCATTTATACAGTACAGTAATATATTTAAAACAACAGATGAAATAGAAAATGATTTAAAGCTTATAAAAGAAAAACTGTTTATTTTTGATACAAATAATGCTGAGATTTTCTCCCAACAGATAACTGCCCTTAATGATAAAGATGCACTTGTTGAAATTAGACACGCTTTAGATCTATATAAGGAACTTTTTAATGTTTCAAAATTATTCGGATATGATGAATTATCTGATAAATTCGAATTAGATAATATTTCTGCACTTTATAATGAAGTTTATAATAGAATAAATTTGATAAATTTAAAACAGAATCTTCAAAGTGCTGAGGATATGAGTGCGATATTGAACATGGCATTGGATGAAATAGATTTTCAGTTTAAAAAGGTTTCTACTAAAGAACTTGTTATTGCTGATAAATTTAGGGAAAGCCTTGAAAGAACACGTAAGGAATTACAAAGAAATCATGATCCAAAAGATCCACAGTACGTTACTTTGCTAGAAGAACTACAGAGATTATTAATCAAAAAGCATATTGAAGAACTTACAGCAGAGGAGATGGAAAAAAACATCACTGAGCTTGACCGGATTAAAGAGGCTGCCAAAAAACAAAATTTATTAGACAATATGCTAACTAATAAATATGATAATGATCCTAAATATATGAGGACACATAAGAGACTTAAAGAAGTTACTAAATTATTTCAATCAGATATAGTCCTTTATAATGTTTTATTATCTTTGAAACACCAGATAGATGAACGTGTATTATCAAATGAGAGATTATTAAATAATGAGCCTTTTTTTCAGCAGGATATGTATCCTCTAATAAAACATGAACTAAGTGAGAACAGAGTCCCCTATACAGCTTCTGAAATCAAGTTAATGGGCACATATATTTCAAATGAATATTTAAGTGAAAGGAATTGGGCAAGTTAATGAATATATTGGATGTTAAAGCACAAACCAAATCAATGATTGATGATCTAAAGTCAATTTGTACAAATTATGGTCTAGGAAATGCCAGTAGTGAATATAAGATAATTACTGAGGTTTTTCTTTATAAATTTTTAAATGATAAATTTATCTATGAGGCAAAAAAAGCAGTTCCTCGTTTTTCAGAAATGACAGCAGTAGAAGTAGAAGTTGCTATGTCTAAAATGACTGAAGATGATTATGAACTAATGTTAATGGATTTTGGTGCTGATACTGCTAAATTAAAGAGAGAACATTTTATTTCTCATTTATTCAATAATAAGAATACTCAAGATTTTTATAAATTATTTGATAATACTCTTATTGATATTGGTAATTATAATATTGATATTTTTTCGGTTAAAACAGGTGGTCAGTCAAAAATTAGATTATTTGATTCCTTATCTCAGTTTGTTATTGAACGAGAGAAGAAAGATGGTTTCTGTAGAGCCATAATCGACAAGCTAGCTAATTGTAGTTTTGAAAAAGTTTTTATCCAGAAATATGATTTCTTTGCTGATATTTTTGAGTATCTTGTAAAGGACTACAACAAAGACTTTGGTAAATATGCAGAATACTATACACCTCATTCAATCGCTAATATTATTGCAAGAATAATGGTACCTGAAGGTGATAAGAATGTTACTGTGTATGATCCTGCTGCAGGTTCTGGTACATTGGTACTATCATTGGCTCATCAAATCGGTGAAGAAAACTGTACGATTTACACACAGGATATATCTCAGAAATCTAATGAGTTTCTCCGCTTGAATTTAATTTTGAATAATCTAGTTCATTCTCTACCAAATGTTGTTCATGATGATACTCTTTTAAATCCTCATCATTTGAATGATAAGGGTGATGGTTTGATGACTTTTGATTATATCGTTAGTAATCCTCCATTTAATACTGATTTTAGTGATACCAGAGATATCCTGGCAGATGAGAAATATAGAAAACGTTTCTTTGCAGGTGTGCCAAATATACCTAATAAAGATAAAGGTAGCATGTCAGTTTATCTGATGTTCTTACAACATATCATTCATTCATTAGATACTTTTAAGGGTAAAGCGGCAATTGTTGTTCCAACTGGGTTTTTAACAGCTGGTACAGGCATTCAAAAGAAGATACGCCAGTATTTAGTTGATGAAAGAATGTTGCGAGGTGTGATATCGATGCCTTCAAATATTTTTGCAACAACGGGTACGAATGTATCAATTCTTTTTATCGACTGCGAGGATACTGAGGGCAAGGTTGTATTGATGAATGCATCAAATATGGGAAAAAAGATAAAGGTTGATGGTAAAAATCAAAAGACTGTTCTTAGCAACGATGAAATTGCAACAATTATTAATACATTTAACAATGCAGATGCAACTGATAACTTCTGTGTAGTTGTTGGCTATGATGATATAAAAGAAAAGAAGATGTCTTTCTCAGCTGGTCAGTATTTTGATGTGAAGATTGAATATATCGAATTATCACAGGAAGAGTTTACAGAAAAGATGGCGGGTTTTACGAGTAGGATTGAGAAGTTATTTGAAGATGGCCATAATTTAGAGGCGGAGATAAAAAAGGGGTTGGAGGGACTGCAATTTGAAAAAAATTAAAAAGTATGTATTTTCTGACCTTTATGATATGAGTTCAGGTATTTCCTCAACTAAAGAGCAAGCTGGACACGGAAGTCCCTTTATATCTTTTAGTACTGTTTTTAATAACTATTTTCTCCCAGATGAATTTTCGGATTTAATGGATACTTCTGAAAACGAGCAGGAAACGTACTCTGTAAAAGAGGGCGATATTCTGCTCACACGTACTAGTGAAACAATTGATGAACTGGCTATGAGTTGTGTTGTGCTTAAAGATTATCCTAAAGCAACATACAGCGGTTTCACGAAAAGACTACGTCCTAAAACAGAAGGAATAGCTTATCATAAATATCTTGCTTTTTATCTTCGTGGAGAATTGTTTAGAAAAACGGTAACAAATAACGCATTTATGACTCTCCGGGCAAGTTTTAATGGAGATATTTTTTCTTTTTTGAATTTATATCTCCCACCATATGAAGAACAAGTAAGGATTGGTGAACTATTATTTCAAATTGAACAAAAAATTCAACTCAATAGACGTATCATTACCGAATTTGAAAATATGGTTAAGACAGTCTATGACTACTGGTTTGTTCAATTTGAATTTCCTAATGAAGATGGAAGACCATATAAATCATCTGGTGGTGAGGTAGTATGGAATGATCAATTTAAAAAAGTCATTCCTAAAGATTGGCAATATAAAAAAGCCTCGGATTTGTTAAATGTAATAACAGGAAAAGAAGACGCGAATTTTGCTACTAAAAGTGGGGAATTCAAGTTTTTTACTTGTTCACAGAACACACTATTATGTGATAATTACACATTCGAAGGAAGTGCTGTTTTAATTGCGGGTAATGGTGATTTTAATGTGAAACACTATAAAGGTAAGTTTAATGCTTACCAAAGAACGTATATATTAATACCAAGAGAAGAAAAGTATCACGCATTAATATATATGGTTGCAAATAGTAAAATAAACTCATTTAAAAAAGATTCTAATGGATCAATTGTTAAATTTATCACTAAAGATGATGTTGCAAGTTTGCCAATACCTATATGTCCCAATAACAGATTGTATGAGAAGTTGAATTTATTAATTGATAAGATAGAATTATTAGAGAAAGAGAATGAAGAATTAACAAAACTTCGTAATTGGCTTCTACCTATGTTGATGAATGGACAAGTATCTATTGTTTAGGAGAAAATATTGAAATGATTAATAAACTTATTAAAGAAATAGAAATAGACATAGAAAGATGTAAAAATCATACTGAAATAAATGACTCAGAAAATTTATTTAGAGAACTTGTAGCTAAATATGCTAGAATCGATAAGGAATTTAAAAAAGATTTATCAATCAATGGAAAAGCAACTGTGCATGGAAAAGAAATTGATTTTAGAAGAGAATTAATTGCTATAGCAGCAAAACTAAAGATGTTGCTTATTGCAGGTGATATGGAAGACGCCAAAATAAATAATAACAATATATTAGAATCAAAGAATAAAAGTATTATGGTATTATTGTCAGAAGATATATCACTTTGCCAAGATTACCTTCAAGGCAATGGAGATGAGAATAGAGGTAGAGAATTATATATAGAGATAACTGCTAGATATGATGGACTAATTAAGGATTTTGGTTGGGGTCTATATTCATACATTGATGAATACCATTTCTATGATTCTGAAGTTTCAATAGATACAATTAAACATAATTTAAAATTACTGCTACAAAAAATGATAATATATGGTGCTAAAAATAATCAACTTGAGCAAATAAAGCAAAAAAATATGATATGTAATAATGGTAATAAAGTATTTATTGTACATGGTCATGATGAAGCATTAAAACTTGATGTAGCGCGAACACTGGAAAGAGCTGATTTTGAGCCAATTATATTACATGAACAAGCTAGTAGAGGTATGACAATTATCGAAAAAATTGAAGCTTATACTGATGTTGTTTATGCTGTTGTTCTTTATACTCCCTGCGATTTAGGAAGATCAAAAAATGAAGGTATAGATTGTGAACAACAAAGAGCAAGACAAAATGTTGTTTTCGAACATGGTTATTTAATCTCAAAGCTTGGAAGAAATAGAGTATCAGCATTAGTAAAAAGTGAAATAGAAACCCCGAGCGATGTTTCTGGCATAATTTATATAAAAATAGATAATTCTAATTCCTGGAAGACGGAATTAGCTAAAAACATGCAATCTGAAGGTTTACATGTTGATTTAAATAAATTTTTCCTTTAATCACAAGTAAAATAAAATATCTAGAGGTGAGACAGTAATGAATATTAGAATTCCTTATAATGAAGAATATACTAAAAAACTTGGATTAGCATTATACATATTTGCATATTATGAAGGTACAATAGTCGATATATTATCATACATAGATAATGAATTCCGACTTGAATATTATCGCAAATGTTCACTTACTTCAGGTCAATTGAAAAATAAATTTAAAAACTATTTAAGTTACAACCTTAAAATTGATGGTCTATTAGAATGTTATGAAAATTTTAGAAATAGTATTGATTGGCGTAATTCTTTAATTCATGCTCATCCAGCAACTGATTGTGATGGTGAAATTATACTGAATTATCAAACTAATTTAAAAAAATTAATTCATGATCATAAATGGACATATTCTGAAATAGATAACTTTATTAATACAATCAATAAATATGAAATATCAGCGGCTGAAGTATTAGATAAAATAAGAAAATAAAATATTGAAATAATTTAAAAAGGGGTTACGGCAATTTGAGATTATATACATTTTTAATTACAAATGAAAATATAATAACAATGATTATAAATATATTAGGAATAGTCTTTACAATTATATTAACTGGTATCATAATATTTCAAACATCAAAAAATTCTAGAAAACAATTAGAATTAACTAAAAATATAAATCAACAACAGAATTCAATTCAAAAGAGACAAATTAAATTAGACATTTATCCTTATAAAAGGGAAATATATGTTCACATAACTAAAGTTTACGAATTTACTCACACTTTAAATCAATTATTTGAGAGGATTGATTTGAAAAATAAAAGTGGGAAAGATATATTCGGAATTTATCAGGGTCTTCAAAAACAATTTATACTAGATGTTTTTGAAACTTTATGGAGCCTAAGGGAATCTAAATATATTTTACCATCATCAATAAGCAATACTATTGATGATATAAGGACGAACTTTGATGAAATTCAGTCACTTTTATATAGTTTTAATTTTTATGATAATATTCTAACTCAAGAAGAATTTAATGAAATAAAAATTAGTAACTTGGAAAAAATAGAAGCATCATGCAAAATCATATTGAGTAACAGAAACATGATAGAATCCCAATTAATAGATGAATTAAACATTTCAAATTTAGAAAAGTAATTTACAAGTAAAATACAAGACTAGTGGAGTATTTTAGGTATTTCACTAGTCTTTATATATTTGATATCTAACTCATCGCCAACAAATCCAGCTCTGCAATTCCATTTTGCAACTTGTCCGTATTATGAGTGTAAGTTCTTAAGGTAAATCCTGGATCACTATGACCTAACCTTATCTGAACTGCCTTAGGGTGAATGTTTGATTCTACTAACATAGTAGCATGAGTGTGCCTCAGTGAATGGAAGGTAACATTTTTGATATTTAGCTTCCTAACAATCCTAGTAAATTTATGAGATATCTCACTAGGTGTAATGTAGGGTAGTTGTTTTGTTGGGAATAGGAATTCTTTGGTGTGTTTTATTTTCCTAATTCTATCTATTAAATCAATTGATACCGGAACCTTTCTAATGCCAGCTTGGGTCTTGGGTGCCTTAATCTCACCAGGCTCATCTCTGCAGTAGGTAGAATCAACACTAATTACATTATTGACCATATCTATATGCCTCCATTTAAGAACAGCAATCTCACCAACTCTTAGTCCTGTGTACGAAGCCACCATAAGTATAACCTTCATTTTTCATCAGCTTCATAAAGAATTTTCATAAAATCAGCCTTGGAGATTATAACTTTTTCTTTCTTTAGTAGCTTAGGTCTTTTAACATTAGCTACAAGATTTTTTTCTATTAATTCATCATAAAAAGCTTCCTTCATTATTAAGCTCATAACTGAGTAGATGATCTGCCTAGACCTTCCTTGCAATCCTGAACTCTCCCCCTCTAAGATAATCTTTTTAATATCTTGAATAATAAATTTGGTCAAGCTCTAAATGACCGATGTAAGGAAAAAAGTGAAGCCTTAGATTATCTAAGTAGAACTTCTTAGACCTTGCTGTAATCTCGCTAGTTCTAAATTCAAGGTAGATCAAATCAAACCACTTAGAGGAGATCAAGAACTTTTCTGGGATGAACACAACTAGCAATCTTTATGTAAGAAGTGTCATGAAATAAAGTCAATGACTCAGGACAGGTATCAAAAATTCCTTTGGTGGGAGAGTATTTATCTGATGTTCCAGTATTAATATCCTTAGTAAAAGCTTATGTACAAAAAGAATATACTGATATCCCAATTGGATCCATAATTGCGATAGTAGGTGCATTGATATACCTACTTAGTCCGATTGATCTTATACCAGATGCTATTCCCGTAATTGGTTATCTAGACGATGCGGCAGTTTTAGCTTTCGCTTATAAGTTAGTTCGTGATGATGTTTTGGAATACAAAGAATGGAGATTGGGAAAGAAAAACATAATAAGTAATGAGGGATAGGGATTCATCAAATCTCTATAAGTAAATTATACAAGTCCGACTGTATGAATTTAAAATATGATAATAAAGTTTTAATTTGAAAGGGGAGCTTTGGCTCCCTTATTTTAGAATAATTTTTTACATTATTCTTTTTCCGATAGTGGTACTGTATTATTTAATTAAGGAAGCCTAATATAAACAAATATTTGTAAATGCATATAGATGATTTTGATTAATTATAATGATAGACTTGTAATTAAGATAATGAAATATAATTTGTATTGATAAAGGAGAATTTATGATAATTTATATTGATGAAAAAGAAATTTTAGTATCAGATCCCAATAAAAATATTGTAGAAATTGGTGATGAGAATGGAATGCATATTATGGCTCCATGTTTTAGGAGTATAAAGAAATTTGGTTGTTGTAAAACTTGTGTGATTGAAATAGATGGTATTCAAAAATTTGCTTGTGGTACAAAACCTAAAGATGGTATGAAAATTACCTATGACCGTGAAGATTTAGTTAACCTTAGAAAAGAAAGAATTAGTGAATATGCTCAAGTAATTGAAAATGGTGGGAAGAGTACAAATGATTGTTGTGGTAATGATTCAAAATAAATTATTGAATATCATGGTGTGAAAAAACTATCATTGGGTTTGTGTTTAGGGTACGAAATAATAAGTAGAGTCGAAGATTATAAGGATTTATTAATTAATCAGATACATTACGTTTAAAAACTGGAAAATAATAATAAAAGAAGAAGCTGATTCAATAATTTGAGTTATAATTAGGATAGTATATGTAGGAAGAGGAGAAAATGGACGATACTTTGGAAAAAAGACACAACATGATCATAAATCAGATAAAAGCAAGAAGAATAGATGATGAATCAGTGATAAAAGCAATGCTGAAAGTCCCACGCCACAAGTTTCTACCAGAAAATCTTCAAAACTATGCTTATGAAGACAGTGCACTTGGCGTATCCAGTGGGCAGACGATTTCACAACCATACATTGTTGCACTAATGACCTCAATGATAAAAGGGGACAAAAGGAAAAGTGTGCTTGAAATAGGTACTGGTACAGGATATCAAACAGCCATACTTGCAGAGATATTCAAGGAAGTTGTTACAATAGAAAGAATAGAAGAACTTTATAAATCAGCAAAAGAAAGACTAAAAGATATGGGGTACAATAATGTTGAATGCATACTAGGAGACGGATATGAAGGTTATCCAAAAAAAGGACCCTATGATGCAATTATAGTTACTGCCTACTCTCCTGAAATACCACAAACTCTTGTTGATCAATTAGCAATTGGGGGTAAAATGGCAATTCCTGTAGGTATTGATAGCCAATACCTCCTATTGGTGACTAAAGATTCAAAGGGTGAGATTAAAGTGGAAAGAAACATACAGGTGCGATTTGTTCCAATGATTCATGAAAGAAGCATTGATTAGTAAGGATGGTTAAATGATAAAAAGATTATATAAAAATTATAGTTTTAGATTAGGTAATATAGTATTATTTTAAATAATGCTATACAATTAATGTATAAGGCATACTAAAAATCTTTAAACAAAATTAGTCTATATAAATAGAATAATAGGAGTTGAGGAAATGAAAAAATTACTTAAAATTTTAGTCATGATTCTTGCAATATTTTTAATATATTTTATAGCAAGATCAATAATAATAATTGCTTTTTAATTTTTTTGAAAGAAGGTAATATTTTATGAAAGAAAAACAATCAAGGTTCAAGTCATTTCTATACAAAATAGTATTCTGGCTAGTTGCTCCAATTTTAGTTATAGGGGTACTTGTTGGGTTGTTCTTTTATAACAATAAGACAGAAGGACTTTCAAGAGATATTATGGCAAAACTATCAGTATCAAGTGAACTGACAACTGCAAAATTAAACTATTCTGGTTATAGAGTATACGAAGATGAAGGAATTTCCTTTTTTACTAAAGCTAATTTCCTGATGGTTTATGATGCTACAGTTAGAGCAGGAATAGATGTTAATGAGGTTAAAGTTGAAGTTGAAAATGACAAGCGTATTATTTGGATAACTATTCCATCCGCAAAAATTCAAGAAGTAAAAGTAGATCCTAATTCTATAAAGTATTTTGATGAAAAGTTTACATTGTTTAATTTTAATGAAAAAGAAGATGCTAATAAAGCACTAGCAGAAGCTGAGCTGGTAGCAGAGAAAAAAGCAGCTAGCTTTGGTATTTTGGAGTTAGCTGACAAGCAATCTGAAGCACTTATCAAAGGGATTATAGAAGACATTATACCAAAGGATTATGAAATTAAGGTCAGAGATAATAATACTAATTAAATTCTAATGGTTAACCTATTATAAAATATTATAGAAAAATAAAAGGAATTTATACTATTGACAAAACATTTGTCATATTATACTATAAACTCAACTGAATACGGGGTGCTTGCTTTAAGGCAGGCTGAGAATGGATTGTGTCAATCCTAAACCCTTGAACCTGATGCGGATAATGCCGACGTAGGAAATGTAATTGCAAAATAATATTTTTTTGCGTTTCAGGCTCTATATCGTGAGATACAGAGCCTTTTTTAGTTCAAAAAATTTATATATAGAAAGGAATATATTATGGAAAAATTTGAAGCAAGTATAGCCATACAAGTATTACCGAAAGTAGAAGGGGATGAAGAACTAATTCGTGTAGTCGACAAAGTCATCGCCTATATAAAAAGTTTCAATCTGAATATTTTCGTGTCACCCTTTGAAACAACTATCGAAGGTGATTTAGATACTCTGATGGAAATTATCAAGGAATGTCAAAAAATCTGTATTCGTGAAGGAGCAGCAAATGTAATGAGCTATGTTAAGATAGCTTATAATCCGAAAATGGGGGTTTTGAGCATTGATAAAAAAGTCGGAAAACACCATAAGTAGTATATACCCAATCATATTAATATCAATACTTATAATAATATGGCAAGTAATATCTACTATAGGACTAGTCCCTAAATTTATGCTTCCCTCCCCTATCGAAATCTTCAAAGCATTTGGTAATGAATTTAACCTGCTTTATGTCAATAGTTTAGTTACTTTGACAGAAGCTTTTTTGGGTCTTTCTATTTCCATTGTCTTAGGTTTTATTTTATCTTTCATTATGGATGCTAATAAGTTATTGTACAAAGCAGTTTATCCTTTGCTAGTGATTTCCCAAACCGTTCCTGTAATAGCAATTGCACCTTTGTTAGTCTTATGGTTTGGTTATGGTATTGCACCAAAGATAGTATTGATAGTATTAGTCTGTTTTTTCCCAATTACCATAGGTCTATTGAATGGCTATCGAACTATTAATCCTGATATTCATAAGCTTTTGCAATCTATGGGAGCCACAAGATGGGAAATATTCCGGCACTTAAAGCTTCAAGCTTCCTTGCCAACATTTTTTGCAGGCTTTAAAATAGCTGTTTCTTATTC
>JAGXHX010000020.1 GCA_024635955.1 Bacillota bacterium | reverse complement strand
CATGCTAGAGGACCTATGGGGTTAGAGGCATTAACCAGCATTAAATATATTATTAATGGTGATGGACAGGTAAGATAATGAGGAAAATAGGTTTATTAGGTGGAACCTTTAATCCAATTCATAATGGACATTTACAGCTTGCTGAAGGTGCGCTTAAGCTATTCAAACTTGATTGTGTATACTTTATACCTACAGGGATGTCTTATCATAAGGAAGTTGAATATATACCAAGCAATGAACATAGAATTAAAATGTTGGAATTAGCAATTGAGAACAATCCTAAATTATTGATATCTGAATGTGATCTTAAAAGATCTGGACCTACATATACTATCGATACTATAAGTGACATGAAAAGTTTAGAACCAAATGCCATATTTTATTGGGTGATGGGATCAGATTCTTTTGTAGATATTTTAAATTGGAAAGACTTAGATGAAATAAGTAATTCAGTGACTTTTTTGGTGGCTTTAAGGCGTGGTGATAGTAAAAAATCCATAAATACATATAGAGAAGCTCTTCCCTATCATTTAAATGAAAAGGTAATACTATTTGAGTGGCCTATTCAAAATATAAGCTCAAAAGAAATCAGAGAAAAGGTGCTCAATAAAAAATACTTACCTAAAAGTGTATATGAATATATTATTTTAAAAGGAATATATCAATGAAAAAATTGAATGAAATTTTAACAAAAGTCAAAAATGATTATAAAGTTCTTTTAGGTAATATGAAATTATCAGAAAAAAGAATTGCTCATTTAGAAGGTTGTGTGGAGATGGCTTATACCTTAGCTCAAAAATATGATATAGATCAATACAAGGCAGTTTTAGCAGCTTTATTACATGATTATTTTCGAGAAGTTGATAATGAAGGCATAATAGATTTAGCTAAAAAATTTAATGTTGATTTAAGTGACTTTGAATTAAAATTCCCTAGAGTTTTACATGGAAAAGTTGCGGCTTCATATTTTTCAGATAAAGGATTCATTAAGGACAATAGTATCTTAGAAGCAATAAGACATCATACATTAGGCGCAGCAAATGTAGGTGAATTGGCCAAATTATTATTTATTGTAGATGCTGTAGAAAAACATAGAAAATATGAAGGTGTAGATGACATAAGAAAAGATATTGAAGGAAAAAGTTTAAATGAAGCATATATTTTAGTTTTGAAAAGAACAATAATTGATTCGATAATCAAAAATAAGGTCTTAGCTCCTGCCACAATTGGAGCATATAACTATATGATGGAGGTTAGTTTATGACAGGTTATGAAAAAAGTAAAATGATAGAAAATGTACTGAATGATAAAAAGGCAATAGATGTCAAGATTGTTGATTTAGCTGGGATTAGCATAATTGCAGACTGTTTTGTAATTGCTACTGGTATGAATAGAAAACATATTGCAACACTAGCTGATTATTGTGAAGAAGCCTTGGAAGAAAAAGGTGTTAAAAAAATACGTAGAGAAAAATCAAATGACTGGGTTTTACTAGATTACGGTGATCTTATTATACATATATTTGATCAAGAATCTAGAAGCAAATATAGCTTGGAAGATCTTTGGTCAGGTAATTTAAAGTAGTAAAAAAACTATTAATATTAAGTATATGAACCTCCTTTGTTTAATTATAAACAAAGGAGGTTTTTTATATGAATAAATTTTTGGCTTTAGAAAAAAAATATCAGAAAATAAGTATTTTCGTAGTGTTTGCATTAATTATCTCAACTGGTTATTATATAGGGGATTTAACAAAAAATAAGATTTATGGCAGTAATATTAAAACTGGTATTATTAGTGATAATAGTCAAAAAACTATTGATGATAGCAAGCTGTTAGTAATAAATATAAAAGGTGCTGTGAAAAATCCGGGAATTTATGAATTTCCATATGAATCAAGAGTTAACGATGCAATTATAAAAGCCATAGCATTAGAAAATGCTGATCTTTTACCATTGAATTTAGCTATGTTCTTAAAGGATGAACAAGATATTTATGTACCATATCTAAACGTATTAGAAGAGGGTATGGAAAAAGATGATAATCTTGTCAGTATAAATAATGCATCTCAAAATGAACTTGAAGCTATCCCAGGAATTGGCCCTGTCATGGCTAAAAATATTATTGATCAAAGAAAAAAAATCGGGCGTTTTCAAACTATAGAAGATCTTATGAATATTTCTGGAATAGGTGAAAAAACTTTGGAAAAAATGCGTTCATATATGAAATTATAATGGAGGAAAAACTAAACTCAATAATAATTATGTTTATATTTATAGCAGGATTATCTATAAGTATGAAAGTTGTAAGTGTATTTAATATATTTATCCTGTTGGCTATAACTATATACCTAACTAAGAAATGCAAGTTATTAAAAATTACTGAGAAAAAATTTATTTTCTCAATCTTAATATTTGGAGTAGCTTTTTTAATAGGTTGTTTGCGAGGTTATATATTTGATCAAAATTATTATAACAGTATTCAAGCAGAAGGTTATTATGATAATAGTGCAATAGTAATCAAATGTAATGATGCAAATGTTTATATCGTTAAATTACTTGTTAAACCGAAATGTTTAGTTTTATTAAGAACCAATCAGGAATTATTACCTGGTATGATTATTAATTTCAAATCTTTATTAGAAATACCGAAAGATTCTCTCAATAGGGGTGGGTTTTCTTATAAAAAGTATCTTAAATGCAAAATGATAAATTTCATTGTTTATCCAGAAAAAGTAATTATTATCAAACAAGTTAAAAATCTTGATTATTATTTATTTAAATATCAGAAGTATTATTTAAAACAATTGAAACAATATTTAGGAGAAAGAACAAGATATATTGAAAGCATATTTCTTGGCAACAGTAAAAGTATGACGAAAAATGAAGTTAATACCTGGCGAAACATGGGAATACTTCATTTACAAGCAGTTTCAGGTTCGCAAATAGGTGCAACATTAGATATATTGATGTTTATTTTTATAATAACTCCACGAAAAGGGATATCTAAATATATATTTTTTTCAATTCCATTAATATTGTATGGATTTATTACTGATAGCCCATCTGTATGGAGAGTTATTTTATATTTAATAATAATTAAAATCTTAGAAAAAAATAATAAGGTAAAATACGAAATGTTTGCTTTGATGTTAAGTTTGTTTTTATTATTAATGATAAACCCAGGTATGCTATTGCAAATATCATTGCAACTTTCCTATATTATAACTACTGGATTGTTATTATTTTGTGATTATATTAATAAATTCAAGCATAAGATATATAAAATAATAGTAATAGGTATATTAAGTATAATTTTCAGTTGGCCAATTTTAATATATTATTTTCAAGAGATATCTATATTTAGTATAATTTTCACTCCTTTATTTGCCCCATATATACAGTTGATTATTTTTATTAGCTGTATTTTTATGATTATTCCATATTCAATTATAGTGTTAAGACCATTGGTATATATTTTAAATGAATTATTGTTATTTTTAGATAAAGTTACTATATTATTTAGTAATATAGACTTGCCTATGGTAAGAGGAAAGTCATATGGAATAATTATAATTACACTATTTTATATATTGATAGTATTTTGGAATAATAAATTATTTAAGCAATTTTATCGTAAATTTATTATAATTGTTCTAATATTTAGCATAGCTTGGAACAATTACGGATTTAACTCTTCTAATTTGGGTCCACGTGTAACCTTTATTAATGTGGGTCAGGGTGATTGTATATTAATTGAGTGTAAAGAAGTGGATAAAGTGATTTTAATTGACGGAGGGGTTAGAAATGACTACTTAGATATGGGTAAGCGTGAAGTTATGCCTTATCTTAAACGTAAAGGGATATTTAAAATTGATTATTTAATTAGTACACATAGTGACAATGACCATAGAGGTGGTTTGGAAACAATTCTAGAATTTTACGAAGTATCAAATATATTAATACCATACAATCAAAGTGCAGAATATTCAGATTGGATAATTAAATATGAAAGTAAAGTGAGGATAGTGAATGAAGGGTATAAAATAATATTAGGTACAACATATATCGATGTATATAATCCTATAAAAACAAAAGCAGACTTAGATAGTAATACTGCTTCTATAGTATTAAGTATAAATTATGGCAATTCTAACATATTATTAACTGCAGATTGTGACTTAGAAGTTTTAGAAAGACTGGCTTTTGAAGATTATAGTTTTGATATAGTAAAAGCACCACATCATGGTAGCATAAATTCATTTCAGAAAAATATTTATAATCAACTAAAAACTAAATGTGTTATATTTTCGGTTGGTAAAAATTTATATGGTCATCCAAGTAGTGAAATAATTGATAATTTAAAATTGAATGACATTGATTTTTATAGGACAGATTTTGATAAAGATGTTGTGATTAATCTAAAAAAAAATGAGGTGGATATTAATGATAGAAAATATATAGATTGATTGATATAATAGAGCGAGATAAGAGAGGTGTGAAATGCAAAAAGATTTACCGATTATGATATATTTTGGTGAAAATGAATATGAATTAAATCAAAGTATCAAGAATCTAATGAAAGAAACGGGATATGGTATAAAGGAAGTAACTGACGGATTGGACTTCCAGGATTTAATTGATATTTTAAATACTCCAACACTTTTCGAAGGCAATATTATATATAAAATTACAAATGATTCTATTTTAAATGATGATAAAAATATCGAAATTCTAAAAGAATATTTAACTAATCCATCACCATTTTCAAAAGGACTGATAATAGCTAAAAAGATAGATTTAAGAAGAAAAGCACTCAAGTTTTTTAAAGAAAATAAAATGTTGATAGAATTTCCTTTGAGAAAAGGTGGCGATCTTAGACGATGGGTCAAAGAATATTTATGGCACCACGGTTATAACATAAAAGATGATGCTATAGCATATTTAATTGAAGTAGTTGGTGAAAATCAAATAATGATTGAAAATGAAATGAATAAACTATTTATTTATGAACCTGATCATAAAAACATTGTAATAAAAGATTTAGACATACTTATTACAAATAATTTTCAAAGCAATATTTTTAATTTATTGGATAATATGTTTGTTGATCATGGTAAAATGATTTCCGCTCTTGAAAACTTATACAAACTTAAACAGCCAGCAACTTTGATAATTTATATGATAATTAGAGATTTAAGGATTATGTTGAGAATGAAATGGTATTTGAAAGAAAAATATCATGATGAAAAAATTGCAAGTTTATTGAAAATGCATCCATATGTCGCTAAGAAAAAAATTGCAATATCAAGAAAGTTATCATTTGCAGAAGTATTTAAATATTTGCAATTATTTTATGATATTGAAGAAAAGATTAAGTCAGGTAAGGGTGAAGGTAAATTATTATTAAAAAGTACATTATTGTCAATTAAATAAAAAAAGCCTTCTAAAGAAGGCTTTTTTATTATTTATTGAATATTGAATTTTTTTTGTAAACGGGAGATTTTTCTTCCAGCTGTTTTTGTATGAATGATGCCTTTTTGAGCCATTTTATCAATAACGCTAATGGTTTTCTTTAAAATTGTCTCTTTATTTTCATCACTTGCTGCAATAGCAGTGTTAAACTTCTTAACTTGATTTTTCATAACTGATCTCTTTTGAGAATTAACAATATTTCTTTGTTCAGCTATCAAAGCACGTTTTTTTGATGACTTTATATTTGCCATTCTTTCACCTCCCTATAATACTTAAACTACAACAGTAATTATAACATTCAATTATTGTAAAAGCAATAATAAATTATTTTTTATTTAAATCAAAATCTGTTTCTTGATAGACGTAATAGTTTATCCAATTCGCATATAGAAGATTTGCATGACTTCTCCATGTAACTTTAATATCATTTTCCGGATTATCATTTTCGAAATAAGAGTATGGAACACTAACATTCAGGTTATTTTTAATGTCTCTTACATATTCGAGAGAAAGTGTTTCCTTATCATATTCAGGATGACCTGTGACAAATAATCTTCGACGATCTTTTGAGGCTATTATGTGTGGACCGGCTATCTCAGAGTTAGCAATTATTTCCAAATCTTCATTATCAATTAGTTCCTCAAGAACTATTTCTGTATTTCTTGAATGTGGAGCATCGAAGTAATCATCAAAACCTCTTGTTATCTTTGCTGTTTTATTAATAACCTTGTGATTATAAATGCCAGATAACTTTTTTCCTAGTGTACGCTTATGTATGCCATAATAATGGTATAGTGCTGCTTGAGCTGACCAACATATAAACATGCATGAATGTATTTTTTCGTGTGCCCAATCTAGAATCTCTGTGAATTCTTTCCAATGGTCAACATCTTCAAATTCCATGAATTCAATTGGGGCACCTGTAACTATCATTGCATCGAAACGTTTATTATAAACTTCGTTAAATGTATTATAGAATGAGTCTAAATGGCTCTTCGGGGTGTTTTTGGATTCATGGGTAGCCATTTGCATAAAGGTTAACTCTAGTTGTATAAGATTATTACTTAAAAGTCTGAGTATTTGAGTTTCAGTTACAATTTTAGTAGGCATTAAATTTAATATTAATATTTGTAATGGTCGTATGTCTTGAGTAGTAGCTCTTCTATTATTCATGACAAATATATTCTCTTTATTTAATTGTTCAGTTGCTGGTAAATGTTCAGGGATAACAACAGGACTCATATTTACCTCCTAGTAATATTATTATCAAAAAAAAATCTTCCCACAGGAAGATGACGATTATAGATTATTCATCCCATCTTGCAGTATAACTGTAGGAGTTAGCACCTTGCTCAAGCAGGTTGCTGAGGTATCATAGGGCCTATCCCTTCACCTCTCTTGATGATTGTTTTAATTATATAACATTTAAATAGAATTTGTAAATATAAAAAGAGTTAAATAATAGTTTAATTATTGATAATATGAATATAGTGTAGAAAATAAATATAATTAGAATAAAATTATGAATGTTTTTAGTTTCAATTGATATTTTATGAAGGTCTATTTATGTTATAATAAGAGTGTTGTAAAAATAAAAACGAATATTTTAATTAAAAGCTATTATATAGGAATAGGAAGAGGAGTATATTATGGAAAAAGAAAAAGAGAAGGTACTTGAAATTACCCTTAGCCAAATAGAAAAACAATTTGGAAAAGGTAGTATAATGAGACTTGGTGATGGTGGAAACTATAGAAATGTTGAAGCAGTTTCTACTGGAATATTGCCACTGGATGTAGCAATTGGAATTGGTGGTTATCCAAAAGGAAGAATTATAGAAATATATGGTCCTGAATCATCAGGTAAAACAACGGTTTCATTACATGCTGTTGCTTCAATTCAAAAAAATGGCGGCACAGCTGCTTTTATAGATGCAGAACATTCTTTGGATCCTATTTATGCTAAAAATCTTGGTGTGAAAACTGATGAGCTACTCGTATCACAACCTGATACTGGCGAACAAGGATTGGAGATTTGCGAAGCTCTTGTAAGAAGTGGTGCAGTTGATATAATAGTTGTCGATTCAGTAGCAGCATTAGTTCCTAGAGCAGAAATAGAAGGGGAAATGGGAGACTCTCACATGGGTTTACAAGCAAGATTAATGTCTCAAGCTTTAAGAAAGTTAGCTGGAGTTGTTAATAAATCAAATACAATTATAATTTTTATTAATCAACTTAGAGAAAAAATCGGAGTAATGTTTGGTAATCCTGAAACTACTACAGGAGGTCGCGCACTTAAATTTTATTCTTCAGTTAGGATTGATGTTAGGAAAACCGATAATATTAAAAAAGGTGTTGATATGATTGGTGTAAGGACTAAAGCTAAAATAGTAAAAAATAAAGTAGCTCCACCATTTAAAGTTGCCGAATTTGACATAATGTATGGTGAGGGTGTTACAAAAGAAGGTTGTGTCCTTGATATGGCTGCAGATCTTGATATTATTCAAAAAGCAGGAGCTTGGTATAATTATGGTGATGAAAAATTAGGACAAGGTAGAGATAATTCTAAAATGTATTTAAGACAACATCCAGATATGTTACAAGAGATAGAAGCCAAAGTTATTGATAAATCTCTGAATTTTGGTTCAGATAATAACGATAAGGAAAATGCGTAATATAAAAAATTATTCCTTGTATCTACTTAGTAAAAGAGATTATGGGGTAAAAGAATTAGAAAAAAAATTGTTACAAAAAGAATATGAACTTAAGGAAATAGAAGACTTAATACAATATTACATAAGTATAGATTATTTAAATGATGAGAAATTGATTGTGCGCTTAATATCATATCAAATTAGCAAGGATAAAAATAAAAAACAAGTAGAAATGTACCTCTTTGGAAAGGGATTTGACAATCAATTAATTAAGGCTCAACTTGAAGAAATCAACTTTAGTGAAATTGAAGAAGACATACTTGAAAAACAAATAATTAAATATTTAAATTCGAGTAAACCTATAGCTAAAGAAAAAATCATCAGTAGATTGCTTAACAAAGGCTTTTCTTATCATAGTATTAAGAAACAAATGGATAAGCTTACTTAATAAGACGTATACTCTTGACATTGACACACATTTTTTCTACAATATATCATAGATGAATATAAATATTTGTAAAAAAGCAATTTGACTATATAATTGTATAGTGTTTTATATATAATTTATAAGTTAATAAAGAGGTAAAACAAAGCGATGCGAATAGCTCACTACTTTTTTACGTTTTAACATGTTAGGTATATTCATCTAACATGTTTTTTTAATATAAGGAGGAAAGAGGATGAATGATTTAATAATCCCGATAGTAATTGCGGCGGCTACAATAATAATAGGGTTTATAATAGGGTATGTGTTTAGAAGAACTTTAGCGGAAGGCAAATTAAATAATGCAACTTTAAAGGCTAGTGAAATTGTTGATTTGGCGCAAAAAGAAGCTATAACTAAACAAAAAGAAGCTGTTATTGAAGCAAAAGAGCAAATACAAAAAATGAAAGAAAAGATGCACGAAGATATTACCAAGGAACAAAGAGATAGAAAAAGCGAATGGGGTCAGGTAGAAAAAAGACTGCATGATAAAGAGGATATGTTAGATAAAAAACAGAATACTCTAGATACAAGAGAAGAAGCTATCCATAAACAAGAAGAAATATCATCTAATTTATCAGAAAAAACGAAAATATTACATGATGAACAATTAAATAAACTGCAAGAAATTTCTGGAGTTACTGTAGAAAAAGCTAAGGAATACTTGCTTAACAACGTTGAACAGGAAATTAGACAAGAAACCGCAGTCTTAATTAGAGAAGTTAAAGAAAAAGCAAAAGAAGAAGCTGATAAAGAAGCGAAAGAAATAGTTATGAGAGCAATTCAAAGATGCGCCACTGATCATGTGGCTGAAGCTACAGTTTATGTCGTTTCATTACCTAATGATGAGATGAAGGGCAGAATAATAGGTAGGGAAGGTAGAAATATCAGAACTATTGAAACATTGACCGGCGTGGATTTAATAATTGATGATACTCCTGAAGCTGTTGTATTATCTGGATTTGATCCTGTTAGAAGAGAAATAGCCAGAATTACTTTGGAAAAATTAATAACTGACGGACGTATACATCCAGGTAGAATAGAAGAAACTTATGAAAAAGCAAAACTTGAAGTTGAAAAAGAAATAAAAGAAGCTGGAGAACAAGCTGTACTTGAAGTTGGAATTAGTAGAATACATCCAGAATTGGTTAAATTGATAGGAAGATTAAAATATAGAACTAGTTATGGACAAAATATATTGAAACATTCTCTTGAGGTTGCACATTTATCTGCAAATTTAGCATATGATTTAGGTGCTGATCCAGATATTGCTAGAAGAGCAGGTCTTTTACATGATATAGGTAAAGGTGTTGATCATGAAATAGAAGGAACTCACGTAGAAATAGGTGTAAACTTATTGCATAAATACAAAGAAAATAGTGCGATAATTCATGCTGTTGAAGCACATCATGAAGATGTTGAAGCTCAAACTATGGAAGCAGTAATTGTTCAAATATCTGATTCATTATCTGCTGCAAGACCTGGTGCTAGAAGAGAAACATTAGAATCTTATATTAAACGTTTGCAAAAACTTGAAGAAATTGCCGATGGTTTTGAGGGTGTAGAGAAATCATATGCCATTCAAGCTGGTCGTGAAGTAAGAATAATGGTAAAACCAGAAGCTATTGACGACTTAGAAGCAATAAACTTAACTAGATCAATCGTTAAAGAAATTGAATCTGAAATGGATTACCCAGGACAGATAAAAGTTATGGTAATTAGAGAAACAAGATCAATTGAATATGCTAAGTAAAATCTAATAGAAATTTGGAATTAATATGAAATTATTGTACTTTGGGGACATAATAGGTAAAAATGGTATTGGTGCTTTAGAAAAATACCTTTCAACCTATTTAAAAGAAAATAAAGTTGACTTTATTTTTGCTAACGGTGAAAATTTAGCAGGTGGAAAAGGTATCACTAAAAAATATTTTTTAGAAGCAAAGAAAATTGGAATAGACGGTGTTTCTACAGGTAATCATGTATTTGACAAAAAAGAGATATATAGTCAGCTTAAGGAAATACCTGAAATAATTAGACCTTTAAATTATCCAGTTGGTACTCCAGGAAAGGGCTTTCATATATTTATGAAAAATGATATGAAAGTAGCACTTATAAACGTTTGTGGAAGAGTGTTTATGAAGACCTTGGATTGTCCATTCAGAAGAATAGAAGAAATTATTGGAGGATTGAGAAGTGAGTGTAAGACAATAATTGTCGATATTCATGGTGAAGCTACTAGTGAAAAAAAAGCATTAGGTTATTTTCTTGATGGGAAAGTCACTGCAGTTTTGGGCACCCATACACATACTCAAACAAATGATTGTCAATTATTGCCGAATAATACATTTTATATGACTGATTTAGGTATGGTTGGTGCTAAAACTAGTATCTTAGGCGTGAAGAAAGAAGTGATTATAAATCATTTTCTTACAAGTATGCCTTTTGCACTAGAAGTTGCTGAAGAAGGATTAGCCAATGTTAATGGTATAGAATTAGATATTGATGTTGATGGTAAAGTTACAAGTTATAAAATAATCAACAAAGATATATGATTAAGAACAGTTTTATAAGGAGGCAGTCACAATGGAAGTTTTAAAAGTATCAACCTCATCAAAACCTAATCTGGTAGCTGGTGCGCTTGCGGCTATGATTAGAGAGCATGGAATGGTGGAAATTCAAACAATTGGAGCTGGAGCACTAAATCAAGCTGTGAAAGCTATTGCTATAGCTAGAGGCTTTGTTGCACCTGGTGGTATAGATATTGTTTGTACCCCTGCTTTTACAGATATTGAAATTGATGGTGAAAAGAGAACGGCCATAAAACTTATTATTGAAACTAGATAATAATTATAAGTGAAAATAGTTATTAAAAGCTGCAGGTTTTCCTGTAGTTTTTTAATGATAAAAGACATATTTTTTGATACAATGGAAATAAGTTAAAAGGAGAGTATATATGTATACAACTTTGCAAATCAGAGAAAAATTTCTTAAATATTTTGAAAGTAAACATCATCAAAGGGTACCTAGTTCATCATTGATTCCCGCAGAAGATCCTACATTGATGTTCGTTAATGCTGGAATGGTACAATTTAAGAATGTTTTTTTAGGTTTGGAAGAAAGGGCTTATAAAAGAGCTACTACATCACAAAAATGTTTGAGAATAAGTGGAAAACATAATGATTTTGAAGCAGTTGGAAGAACACCTAGACATCACACGTTCTTTGAAATGCTTGGCAATTTCTCTTTTGGTGATTATTTTAAAAAAGAGGCTATAGAGTATGCTTGGGAATTTTTAACAAAAGAACTTAAATTACCAAAAGAAAAACTTTGGGTAACCATATATGATAAAGATGATGAAACTGGGAATTTATGGTTGACTTTAACAGATATTGCTCCTGATCGCATAGTTAAATTAGGTGAAAAAGATAATTTCTGGTCTATGGGTGATGTAGGACCATGTGGTCCGTGCACAGAAATACATTATGATCGCGGAGAAAGTTATTCTTGCGGGGAAGAATGTGGACTTGGCAAATGTGAATGTGATAGAATAACTGAAATATGGAATTTGGTATTTATGGAATTTAATAGAGATGAAAAAGGTACTTTAACTCCACTTCCTAAACCAAGTGTTGATACAGGAATGGGACTTGAAAGAATAGTAGCTGTCATGCAGTCAGTCAATAGCAACTATGATACTGATTTATTTCAACCAATCATAAAAAAAATTGAAGAATTAACAGGAATTAAATATATGAATAATGATGAGGGATTTCCATTTAGAGTTATAGCCGATCATATTCGTTCAAGTTCATTTTTAATAGCTGATGGAGTATTACCAAGCAATGAAGGCAGAGGATATATTTTAAGACGTATTCTTAGAAGAGCAGTAAGATATGGCAAGACTTTGGGTTTAAACAAACCATTCTTATTTATATTAGTTGATACTTTAATAGAAATTATGGGTAGCGCTTACAGTGAGCTAATAGAAAAAAAAGACTTTATAATAAAAATTTTAAAAGTTGAGGAAGAAAGATTTTTAGAAACTCTAAACGAGGGGATTATTCTTACAGAAAATATTCTTAGTGAAATGAGAAAAGAAAATAGGTTACTCATGACGGGAGAAGAGGCATTTCTATTATATGATACATATGGATTCCCTGTTGAGTTAACAGAAGATGTTGTGAAAGAAAACAATTTTAGTTTAGATAAAGACGGATTTATTAAAGCTATGTCAAAACAAAAAGAATTAACTAGATTAAGTAGCAGTAAACATAATTTCAAACAAAATATTGCTTTAGCAAAAGAATTCATTAAATTAAAAAATACAGTTTTTACTGGCTATGACAATATAGATGAAGAAACACAAATATTAGCAATATTTTCATTAACTGGAAAAAAATTAAATAAAATAATTATTAACGAAGAAGTCATTTTAATTACAGATAAAACACCTTTCTATGGTGAAAGTGGTGGTCAAATCGGCGATATCGGAAAGATATACTTGGCTGATCATCATGTTGGTGATATTATTGATACAAAAAAATCTGCAGATGGAAGAATATATCATATAGCTAAATTTTTTAATAATATTGAAATGAGTAAAAAGATTACTTTAAGAGTTAATAAGTTAAGAAGAGAAGCGATTATGAGGAATCATTCAGCTACTCATTTATTACATAAAGCCTTGAATCAAGTTTTAGGCAAACATGCTACTCAAAAAGGTTCTTTTGTTGATGATAAGTATCTGCGTTTTGATTTCTCGCATTTTGAAAATTTAACAAAAAGCGAAATAGAAAAGATTGAGGACTTAGTTAATAAATATATCTTAGAACATGTTGATGTTAAAATACAAATTTTACCAGTGGAAGAAGCAAAAAAAATAGGAGCTATAGCAATTTTTGGAGAAAAATATGGTGATGAGGTAAGAGTTGTAACTATGGGTGATATTTCATTAGAATTTTGTGGTGGTACTCATGTGAAAAATTCAAGCTATATTGGAAGCTTTAAAATTTTAAATGAAAGTAGTGTTGGTGCTGGCTTAAGAAGAATTGAAGCTTGTACTGGTCTACAAACTATTAAAAAAACTAGAGAATTAGATGCTTTGATTCATGATTTAAGTGGACAGTTAAAAGTTCCACCAAAAGAAATTTCACTTAAGATATTCAATTTACAAAAGGAACTAAAAGAACTTCAAACAGAAAAACAAAAATTAAATATGGCTTTGGCGAATATAGAGGTTAAAAAATCATTAGATAAAGTTGAAGAAATTAAGGGTATTCCGGTACTAATTGAAGAGTTTACTGGTAAAACTATGGAAGAGCTGAGACAAATTTCTGATATATATAGAGATAAATTAGGGTCTGTATTAGTAGTACTCGGATCAAAGGATAAAGAAAAAGTAAATCTATTAGTATCCGCAACAAAAGATTTAGTTAACAAAAATGTTAGCGCAGGGAGTATAATAAAGACTATAGCACCAATTGTTGGTGGTGGTGGTGGTGGAAGGCCTGATATGGCTCAAGCTGGTGGAAAACTTCCTGATAAATTAACACAAGCATTAATGGAAGTGAAAAATATATTATAAATAGGAGGTCGAAGATGAATTCAATGGAAAATACTGTAAGATTTACAGGAGAAGAGATGGCGGAACAGACTATTAAGGAAGTTCTTAGCAAGGTGTACCAAGCTTTGGAAGAAAAAGGTTACAATCCTATTAATCAAATTTCAGGTTATTTATTATCAGGTGATCCTGCTTATATTACTAGTTTTAACAATGCACGAGCATTGATTCATCAAATTGATAGAGATGATATAATTAGACATCTAGTAAGATCCTATTTAAAATAATGCGATGCTTAGGACTAGATTATGGTCAAAAAAGAATTGGTCTTGCAATTAGTGACTTATCTAATACAATTGGGACGACTTACAAAGTGATAATTAATAAGAAAAGTCTGCTAGAAGATTTAAAGGAAATTGTGGATAAAGAGAAAATTACACATATCGTAATAGGATTGCCTCTTCATATGAATGGAGATAAAGGTGATAAAGCTAAATTTGCCGAAGAATTAGGAGATAATATTAAAAATTATTTAAATGTAGAAGTTGTTTATGAAGATGAAAGGCTAACTACTGTTTCAGCTGAAAGAATATTAATTGCTGGAGATGTAAGAAGAGATAAAAGAAAAGGTAAAATTGATGCATTAGCTGCAACCTTTATACTTCAAAAATACCTTGATAAGCAAAAATGACACAGGACTTAATTTATGCTATAATAAACGAAATCACAAAGAGGAAGGAATAATAAAATGGAAAATATTGATGAAAAAGATGTTGTAATATTAACTGATGAGGAAGGCTTAGAGCATCAATTTATTATAGTTGATATGGTTGAGGTAGAAACTGGTGTATATGCTATGTTGATGCCAATGGAAATTGAAACTGAAGATGATGATTATTACGTAATAATGAAAGTAGTAAAAGAAGATGATGAAGAAGTATTAATGACAATTGAAGATGATGATGAGTATCAAGCTGTAGCTCAAGCAATTGAAGACCTATATTCTGAGGAGAATGAAGAAGATCAAGAGGTTATTGACTCAATTAGTGATAAGTAATTTAGAGGTGTTTAATTGAGAAGTAATAAAGTTGTAGCACAAAGTTCCCGTTCATCTAGGTCAAGAAATAATAATAATAAGAAAAATAGCAATATAAAAATAGCTCTTATTTTTATATTGCTATTTGTTATAGTTATCGGAGGAATCAATATTGGAAATTCTTTTGCTTCACCTAAGATTAAAGGGGAAGTTATTTTCACTATTGACAAAGGATCCGGATTAAGTCAAATAAGTAGTGTCTTGAAAGAAAATAATCTTATCAAATCAACGAATTCTTTTAAAATATACAGTAAATTGTTTTCAGATAGCACAAAATTCAAAGCTGGTCAGTATAAAATCAGTAGACCCATAAGCATGAAGGACTTAACTAATCTATTGAATAAAGGCTCCAACATTGATGTAGGGGTTAAAGTCACAATTCCAGAAGGTTTTGTTATAACTCAAGTAGCAACATTATTGGAAAGTAAAGGGTTGGGTAATAAATCTGAATTCTTAAATTTAGCAAAAGAGGGTAATTTCGATTACGAATTTTTAAATTTTAAAGATACTTTAGCAATGAAATATAAACTTGAAGGTTTTATATATCCGGATACATACTATTTTTATCCAGATTCCACAAGTGAAGATATTATCAAAGTTTTATTGAATACTTTTGAAAGTAAAGTTTGGGATAAGCTGAAAACAGCTTCGAATAAAAATGGATATGATTATTTACAATTATTAACTATTGCATCAATTGTAGAAAAAGAAGCTATAGTTGATAATGAAAGAACAAAAATTGCTGGAGTTTTTTTAAATAGACTAAATATAGATATGAAACTCCAGTCATGTGCTACTGTACAGTATGCATTAAATAAAGAGAAATTCTCTAAAGTTGTCACGATAGCAGAAACAAAAATAGCATCACCATATAATACCTATAGATATCCAGGTTTACCACCAGGACCAATTAGCAATCCTGGGATGAAGTCAATTGAGGCAACAATTAAACCAGATTCTAATAAATATTTGTATTTCGTGGCAAAGGGTGATGGAACCCATTACTTTAGTCTTACTTACGAAGAACATTTAAAAGCAATTCAAAAATATCAAAAATAAAGGAGTTAATATGAAAAATATAGAAGTATTGTCTCCAGCTGGGAATTTAGAAAAATTAAAAATTGCTTATCTTTATGGCGCAGATGCAGTATATGTAGGAGGTAAAGACTTTAGTTTACGCTCTAAAGCAGGAAACTTTGATTTAGATCAACTAAAAGAAGCTAAGAAAATAAGTAAAAAGTTAAATAAAAAAATATATATTGCTTTAAATATTTTCGCTCATAATGAAGATTTGGAATATATAACTGAATATTTACAAAAACTAGATGAAATAAGTTTAGATGCAATGATTATCTCCGATCCTGGGATTATTCATTTAGCTAAAAAATATGCACCAAACACTCCAATACATTTAAGCACTCAAAGCAATACCCTCAATTGGGCTGGTTGTCAATTCTGGCTTGAACAAGGGTTAGAAAGAGTCGTATTAGGACGTGAAGTTTCTCTGAAAGAAATTGCCAATATACATAAAAAAACAGATGTGGAACTTGAAGCATTTGTCCATGGAGCCATGTGTATGGCCTATTCTGGTCGTTGTATGTTAAGCATGTATATGACTGGTAAAAGTGCAAATAGTGGCAGTTGTACACATCCTTGCAGATGGGAGTACTATGTAGTTGAAAAACAAAGAAAAGATCAGTTTATGCCAATAGAAGAAGATGAAAGAGGAACTTATATATTTAATTCCAAAGATTTGTGTATGCTACCATATTTGGACAAATTTATTGAAAATGGTGTAACGAGTCTTAAAATTGAAGGCAGGATGAAAAGTATTCATTATGTAGCTACTGTAACTAAAGTATATAGAGAAGCTGTTGATCTTATAAAAGCTGGTGGAGACTTCAAACTAGCTATTCCCAATTTTATGAGTGAACTAAATGGTATTGGAGAAAGAGACTATACAACTGGTTTTTATCTAGATGAAAAAAATGAAAATATGCAACAGTACGAGCCTTTTAACGTTAAAAAGAATATAAAATTCGTTGGAAAAATTTTAGATGTTTTGGAAAATGAAATGTTGATTGAACAAAGAAACAAATTTGTTATAGGAGATACATTAGAAATTTTATTACCTGTTGGAAAAAACTTGAATATAAAAATTACAAGTATTGTTAATGAATTGGGAGAAGCTGTTGATAGTGCACCTCATCCAAAACAAAGATTATTAATAAATAAGATACCCGGGGTAACACCGGGTTCTTTACTTAGGATTAGGAGTTAGAATGATAGATTTAAAACCAGACTATTTTATTAACACTATATACGATATAGATTTTTCTGTTTTGAAAATTAATAAAATAAATACTTTATTAATTGATATAGACAATACAATCATTCCATTTAAAACTCTATTGATAGATGATAAAGTTATCGATTGGATTAAACTTTTAAAAAAAGAAGGTTTCAAGCTGTGTTTAGTTTCCAATGCATATCCAAGAAGAGCACAAATAATTGCTGGCCGATTAGATGTTCCTGTAATTTATATGGCTAAAAAGCCGTTTAAAAAAGGTGTTGTTGATAGTTTAAAGTTGCTCAATAGTAAAAATGATGAATCTATTTTGGTAGGTGATCAGATATTTACTGATATATTTGCTGCTAGACTTGCAGGTGTAAAATGCATTTTAGTTGAACCAATTTCAACTAGCGACTTCTTTATGACTAAAATATATAGAATCTTTGAATTTTTTGTAAAAAGAAATTTAAAAAAGGAGAAGATGAAGTGATGAGGAAATTATTAGGTATTATTGGTAAACCATTAACACATAGTCTATCACCAATACTTCATAATAAAGCAATTGAAAAATTAGCAATAGACTTTAAATATGAAAAATGGGAAATAGATGAATCAGAATTAAAACAATTTTTAATAAATGTTAAAAAAAAAGATAGTTCTATTTTAGGATTTAATGTGACAATACCTTATAAAGAAAAAGTAATACCATACTTAGATGAATTAGATCAATTAGCAATTAAACTAAAAGCTGTGAATACAGTGAAATATGAAAATGGAAAATTAAAAGGATATAATACCGATGGATTAGGATTTTTAGAAACTTTAATTAGAAATAATGTAGAATATGAAAATAAAAATATTTTAATATTAGGTAGTGGTGGTGCATGCAAAGGCATCGCCTTGTTTTTAGCTGAAAACAAAGTTGCTTGTATAGATATAGTCGCAAGAAATATCGAAAAAGCTGCTAATATTAGTGCTGATCTAATAGAATCAGGTCTGAAAAGCAAAAATATTTATTGGTCTGAGTTACCAATTTTAAATATAGAAAAATATCAAATTATTATACAAACGACACCTTTAGGAATGAAAAATAATAATTATGAAATAAATTTCCCCTATGCCAAATTATCTGACAAACATACTATTATTGATATAGTATACAATCCAATTGAAACTAATTTTTTGAAAAATGGAAAAATTTATAAAGCCAGATGTATAAATGGTTTAGAAATGTTAGTATTTCAAGGATATCATAGTTTTAAAATTTGGACTGGGTTAGAGGAAAACACTGAATTAATGTTGAATACTGGTATAAAATTATTGGAGGTTAAAAATGAATAATATTATTTTAGTAGGGTTTATGGCCGTAGGAAAAACTACAATTGGTAAATCTCTCAAAAAAAAAATTAGTTATTCATTGTTTGATATTGATAAATTAATTGAAAAAGAAAAGAAAATGACAATATCTGAAATATTTAAACAAAAGGGTGAAGAGTATTTTAGAAATATAGAAAAAGATGTGGCACTAAGATTGTTAAATCGCAATAATAATATTATAAGCACAGGTGGAGGACTTTTTCTTAATGAAGAAATAAGAAATATCGCTCTTAAAAATAATTTTGTTGTATTTTTAGATTTAGATATAAATGAAATTTACAAAAGAGTTAATAGAAATGATTTTAGACCTTTAGCTAAAGGTAAAACGCTTTTAGAGTTAAAAGAACTTTACAAAATGAGATTACCTTTTTATCTTAAATCTAATATTCGAATAATTGCTGATAATAAATCACCGAAACAAATAGCTGAAGAAATAGAAGAAAATTATTACAAATGGTTAAATAAGGAGATTTAAGATGATTGACAAAATTCTACTTGAAAAAACTATGGAAAAACTAACATCCAAAGGTTGTGAGTTTGCAGACATCTACTTAGAATCTAAAAGCACTTTAGGTTTAGTATTAGATAATAAAAAAATTGAAAGAATAACAAGAGGAAGTCGAATTGGAGCAGGGTTAAGAGTTATTTATAGTGGAAGAACATACTTTGCTTTTACGGAAGATTTAAGCGAAAAAGCATTGTTTAAGATAGCTAATGATTTAGCAAACAAAGAAAATGGGAATAATATACAAAAAGAAAACAGTTATAATCTGGTTGAAAGCTTCTCGGATTACCGTTATAGTTCAAACATTGATGAAGGTTCATTAAATGAAAAAGCAAATTTATTATTACACTTGAATGAGTTAGCCTGGAAAGAAAAGGGTTCATTATCACAATTGACGTTAAGCTATGGGGATGTGAATCAAGAAGTATATATAATGAATTCTAATGGTGTGTATGTACACGATAAGAGGCCAAGAACAAAAGCTATTATTCAAGGTGTGTTTCAAAAAGATAATCAAATTCAAAGTGCATATGATGTTGTTGGCGCTCTCGGTGATTATGGCTTTATAAAAACGAGAGATATGGAGGGCTTACTTACAGGTGTTAAATTAAAAGGCGAAAATTTATTAAATGCAAAAGAAGCACCTAGTGGT